>JAGCXJ010000331.1 GCA_017961385.1 Lachnospiraceae bacterium | reverse complement strand
ACGTTCAGCTTGCCGCTCTCGATGTAGGGCTTAAGAACGTCGTAAGCACCGTTGAAGAAGTAACCTGCATTGTTGTCACCGGGATCACCTGCGGTAAACTCAATGTTGAAAGGTCCTGCTGCATTGTCAAGATCAAGAGCCTTAACAACGTATTCGCCCTGAACTGTACCAACCTTATAGTTATCAAATGTAGCATAGTAAGAAACTGCATCTGAGTTCATGATAAGACGGTCATAAGCGATTACAGGGATGTTAGCCTTCTTAGCCATGTCAAGAGCTTCACCGAGTGAAGAACCTTCGATAGCTGCGATAACGAGTACGCTGCATCCGCTAGAGATCATGTTCTCGATCTGAGAAACCTGCTGCTGAACATCGTTGTTAGCGAACTGAAGGTCAACTTCGTAACCAGCTGCCTTAAGTTCCTTCTCCATGTTAGCACCATCCTGGTTCCATCTCTGGAGATCCTTTGTAGGCATTGAAACGCCGACTTTCTTTGCGCCGCTTGAAGAGCCACCTGCTCCGCCACAGCCTGTCAACAATGTAGCGATAACTGCTACGCTGAGTAATACACTGAGTAGTTTTTTCATTGTGTACTTTCCTCCCATTATTAAATTTACTCCTGAGGATTGACTGCCAATCCTCCCTACAATTTGCATGATATCACGTGCACGGTAGTAGTTGTTTGTTAATTTCTGTAATTTTTTGTTTTATTATTGTCCTCTTTTTTATCAGGCCTAGCATTTTTTTGTCTTGTCCTGACAATTTTTTACAGAAATGTGCTCATGCACGCAAAAAGCGCAGCAGCCAATGATCCGCTACTGCGCCTTAAATACTGTATTATTATGAATTTTTCTTTCTTCCGCTTAATGCTGCGAATCCGCCGACTGCAGCAGCTGTAGCAAGAAGGACTACTCCAACAGCTGTGCTGTTTGAATCATCGGAAGCAGTTTCAACAGCCTCTGTAGGCTCAGCCTCTTCAACTGTCGGAACATACTCGGCCTCTTTCGTAAATACAGCTGTACCGAAGCATGAAGGAGATGACCAGCACTGGTTTGTCAGATCGTTCCATGTAAGGGTTCCGACTCTTGCTCCTGATGCATCGGCATCATTTATCTGAAGCTCTATACCGATGTGATCGCCTTCCTTTGGCTTGACTTCCGTCCACTTGAAAGCTCCCTCTACGATATATCCGCCGTCAACTTTCTTTGTTACGGTCTTGAGATTCTCTTCCGTGCACTTGTCTCCGTTGAATGAATGCTCGTTATCAAAGTTGATCCTGTACTGCTTGGTAGCTGCATTATATGAATCCGCCTTTGAGTTTGTCTCATCTATGAATACTTCGAGCGAATCCTGTTCGTGCGGCTCTTCATTTGCCTTGTTAAGATCAGCATCCTTTATATCTGCATATACATAGAGGAAATCCTGATCCCATAAAAGCTTTGCCGTAGCAGTTGCTTTCGGTGAATCATTTGCATTTCCCAGTACAACCTCGACAGCGCCGTTGTATGCATCATCGTACTCGCCGTCGATCAGTGCCTTGCCCATAGGTATGTACATGAAAGGCTTGAGCATCATCTCTGCAAAATACTTGCTAGAGCTTTCCTGAGTCATGGTCTTGTCATTGAATGCGTACTTGTCGTTTCCGTCTGTTATGACTATATCAAAACCTGCAACGGCATTGTTTGCTGCCTCCTCCATGGGAACATTGACATATGCTACATAGCCTGTGTCGGTCTTTTCACAGTCGCTTCTTGATACTTCAACACATCTTGTCTTAATTCCTTCAGATTTGCTGTTGTAGCGGTCAAGATATACAGAAACCTTGTCGGAAGCATCATCCGTATAATCAACAACATTTACCTTAAACTGTATCTGTCCCTCATTCCATATGGCAGCAAATGTTGAAGCAATGTCATCAAATTCTATCAGCGAAGCATCATCCAGGCTGTCAACAGGTGCCTGCAGGATGCTGACACTGTGCATCATGGGTGCGAGCTTTGTCGGATCGACAAAAGCCCAGTAAGCCGGCTTTGCATGATAATCATCATCAAAAAGAAGAGGACACTGAGGACTGCCGTCTGTCACTCCTCCGCCAACTCCCGTATAAGCCTGAAGCCATGAGTTTCCGTCTATTACGCCCCAGAATACAATACCTGCGACCTTTACCTTGCCTTCAGCTTCGAGTTCCTTCATGCAATCATATATTTCCTTATACTTATATGCCTGCTTTGTATACTCATCCTGAAGAGTAAGTTCTGTTCCGTCGTAAGTGCTGCTTGATTTAAGATCTACCTCAGTAAGCATTACCTTGCCTACTACTTCGCCGTATTTTCTTGCTGCATCCTTGAAAGCATCGGCTGTGGGATAATCTATGTCGTAGTGTCCCTGCATACCCATTCCGGATATCCTTGCTCCTTCTGTCTCCTTGACAGCCTTAAGAAGTTTGACGATACCCTCTACCTTTCCGGGTGTGCAGTCATTATAGTCGTTATAGTAAAGATCCAGTGTCTCGGGAGCATACTTGTTGGCATATACGAATGCGTTCTTAATGAATTCCTCGCTTCCGTATACTGCCCACCAGCTTGAATTCTCCTTGTCGCTTCTGTAGGTTCCCGTAGAGTCGCTCACTGCCTCATTTACAACATCCCATCCGTAGAACAGATCCTTGTAGGGGCTGTCGCTTCCAACGAAGTGTTCAAGAACGCTCTTTATGTACCATTCCTGACGCAGGTTCATAAGTTCAACCGATGCGTAAGGCTTTGCTGTCTCATAGTTTTCATGGAAGAACCACTCGGGAGTCTGAGAATGCCATACAAGCACATGGCCTCTTACCTTTATCTGCTTGTCGGGATTTGCCTCGTTCCATTCAAGGATAAAATCCAAGTATCTTTCCGCTCTTGAGAAATCCAGTTTAGGAACAACGAGTTTTTCTCCGCCAAGATGAACGGTCTCTGTCATCGGGACCTTGTCGTTGCTGTAGCCGAAGATCGCATCGGGCTTTAACTCATTTCCGAGAGTTATTGCATTGAAGTGTTTTTCAACAAGCGACATCAGAACAGAATCATTTATCTCTGAACCGGAAAGCGATGTTCCCGCAATGAAATCCTTTCCGAAATCTGCTTCCATGCTGTCTCTGAGTGCCGGGATCCCTTCTTCTATCGATCCTGTAGCAACATTCATATCAATGAGTGAAACTCCTGTAACGTAATATTCACCCTTTACACAGTCTCCTTCGCCGTAGTTTGTTCCCTGCTCAAGGAGACGAATCACTACCTTATCCAGACTGCCTGCCGAAGCAACCTTGAATGTACCGGAAAACTTGGTCCATTTGCCTGGTGTCAGCTGCTGGGAAACATCACCTGAAAGTTCTGCCGAATAAGAACCGAGATATGATGTATCGCCTCCAGATGTTATATAAGGAGCAAAATCAACCTGTCTCTGATCTGCGGGTGCTCCCTCGTAGTCATCCGAAAGCATTGCATAGAAAGTAAATGCATATGTGCTTCCGTTAGTAACAAGATCCGTAACATCAATAGCTATGCAGTCATATGATCTTGTTCTGGAATTGATGACACCATATGTCTTTACATCATCAAAGATAGGCTCGTCTGCTGTGGCTGTAGAGATCTTTGCCTCACCGGCCTCAGCCTGCCACATTGAAACATCCTCGCTGTCAAAGTTTCCGTTTGGAATGATGTTTTCTCCTTCAACAGCAGGTTCGTCATTTGCTTCAGCTGCCACTGAATCGTCAACGGTAAATGTCACGCTGTCAACGCTTATTTCAGTTGTTCCGCCGTTTAATGACATGATCGAGAAATATTTTACATCCTTGCCCTTTGTAGGGATGATCTCAGCCTTGCCGTATGAAACGGGAGTTCCTTCCTTATTGTCAGAATCATAATCCGCCTGGTCGTGAAGCTTGAATCCAAGAGCGCTCTCTGCACCCTTTGAAAGCTTAAACGTCACCTTTGTTATGGCTGCCGGCTCAATATCATCCGGTATCTTAAAGAATTTGGATTTATACTGATCGTTAAACGTGATGTTGAGCTTTCCGTCGCTTGTCACCTCTGAAGTGAGTCCGTACTCCATGGGAGAATCCAGTTCAGAAAATGTGTACGTCTTATCTTCTGTGGCTGCCCTGCTTCCAAAAGGAAAGAGTGCCAAGGCAGTGTTAAAGAAAAGAAAAGCGATCATCACAATAGACAAGATTCTTTTCATCATCTTTTTATATCCTCTCTAAAATAAAAAAACTACTCTGTATCAAGTGTTAATATATCAAACAAAAACAGCAAAAATCAATGTGCATTATGCTAGTTCTTGTGTTTGTCGGGTAATGATATATGATTAATCTGTATACTTTTCGTGTCGGGGCACGCAAATTAGCAAAAATACCGCCGCCTTAACGGCAGCGGTATGTCTTAATCTGAAATAAATTCTTCAAGCTGTGCCTTGCTCATGGCACCGATATTCTTCTTAGCCTCTTTGCCATCCTTAAACAGAATGATCGTCGGTATGCTGGCCACTCCGAACTTTTCAGCCAGATCCATCTCATCATCCACGTTTACCTTTACAACGGCAACATCATCGTGTTCGTCAGCTATCTGAGCTACGAGCGGTCCTACCATCTTGCAGGGTCCGCACCAGTCTGCGTAGAAATCCACGAGAACCTTGGCGTTACTGCTTATTATCTCATCAAAATTGTTATTGAGTTCAACTTTCATAGACCGTAACCTCCTTTTTTGCTAGATCGATCTGATCTCGTCTTCTGTCATCAGCACAATGCCTTTATCGGAAAGTGCTTTTTCGGCAGCTTCAACATCATTAACACGAAATACCACATATGCTCCCAGTTCTCTTGCCGTAAAGGCATATGTATATTCAACATTGATGTCAGCCTTCTCCAATACTCTGAGTACCGTGTAAAGAGCTCCTTCCTTGTCACTCATCTTTACGGCTATAACGTCGGTAACCTTTACGATCATATCTTCGCTTAAGAGACTGTAAGCCTTGGCCGTATCCGATACTATGAGTCTGAGTATGCCAAAGTCATCAGAATCTCCGATGCTCATGGCTCTCATGTTTATGCCTGCCTCTGATATGGTCTTGACCGCATCTGAAAGCTTGCCCTTTTTATTCTCGATGAAAACCGAAAGCTGTCTTATTGCCATACCGTAACCCTCCTTAATCGTGTAGTTTTCTCTTATCTATAACCCTTACTGCTTTACCCTCGCTTCTTGCGATCGATTTTGGCGGAACAAGATGGATCTTCGGACCGATACCAAGCATAGTACGCATTGCGCCCTCAAGAGCCTTCTCCTTGGCCTGTATATCAGAAACCTTATCTGAGAACTGACCGGGCTGGAGTTCAACGCTGATATCGAGCGTATCCGTATTCTTAACTCGATCTACCTCTATCAGGTAGTTAGGTGTATAACCTTCTTTAATAAGTACTGTTTCGATCTGGCTCGGGAATACGTTGACACCTCTGATGATCATCATGTCATCGCTTCTTCCCATAGGCTTGCACATCTTTATATGTGTTCTGCCGCATGCACACTTCTCTCTTGTAAGGACACATATATCCTTTGTTCTGTATCTTAAAAGAGGAAAAGCTTCCTTATCAAGGGATGTGAACACGAGCTCGCCCTTTGAACCCTCAGGTAAAGTTTCACCCGTATCGGGATCTATTATCTCTGCATAGAAATGATCTTCATTTATATGCATTCCTTTTTGCTCTTCGCACTCATATGCGACACCGGGACCGCTTGATTCTGTAAGTCCGTATATATCATATGCCTTGATACCCAGGCTCTTTTCGATCTCTCTTCTCATCTCTTCGGTCCATGGTTCGGCACCGAAGATACCTGCCTTAAGCTTGTTATCGGTAGGCTTGTATCCTTTTTCAGCAAGGCTTTCACCTATAAACGCTGCATATGAAGGAGTACAGCAAAGTATGGTAGAACCCAGATCCATCATAAACTGTATCTGTCTCTCAGTATTTCCTGATGACATGGGCAGTGTAAGACATCCAACCTTCTGTGATCCGCCGTGAACACCGAATCCTCCGGTGAACAGTCCGTATCCGTATGCTACCTGGATAACATCATCTTTGGTACCGCCTGCTGCAACTATAGCTCTTGCACAGCACTCTTCCCAAAGATCAACATCATGCTGTGTATAGAATGCAACAACTCTTCTTCCTGTTGTTCCGCTTGTTGAGTGTATTCTTACACAGTTCTTTAAATCTGTTCCCAAAAGTCCGTAAGGATATGCATCTCTAAGATCTGCTTTTGATAAGAAAGGAAGCTTCTTGATATCATCAACACTCTTGATATCCTCGGGCTTTACTCCCTTTTCATCCATGAGATTTCGATAATACGGCACATTTTCATAAACATGCTTGACCTGCTTTACGATCTTTTCATTCTGGATCTTAAGGATCTCTTCTCTCGACGCTGTCTCGATCTCCTCTTGATAATACTTTCCCATCTGTTACCTCTTTCATATGATAGATATTGATCAGTGCTCATTCATCGCTTAAATGAAGTTCTGATTCATTATAATGCCTTAACGGCTTCTTGAATAGTATTTTTTTCTTATCACCTTTCAGGTATCCTGTCACCGCTTAAGCGTATATATGCTGCAAGTCCCTTGGCAATGAAATATATGATGCCGCATTCGTCCTCCTGCCATATGCGCTGACTGTTCTGTTCGGCGCACACAAGATATCCGTCCGTTTCCCTGTTAAGACCTATCCTGGCTATGAGAATAGGACCGATCCCTTTGTCATTCATCGTATTATATGTAACAGGGCATTTCTCCCTGATCCCGTCCAGATTGCTGCTGAAATACAGGTCCTCATCCATTATCATATCGATATCGCTTACATCTTCATCGACAGATCTGTCCATGACAGAACTAAGTCTTTTGTTTTTTGCGCAGTAATACAGATCCGTTATATGCAGTTCCCCCTGCAAAAGATTCATGACCGCACGAAGTCTGTTCTCAAATCCGCTGACCTTTTCAAGCTGCGCCATGAGACTGCTCATGTTTGTATATACTCCCTGCTTGGCAAGCTTTTTTATATCAAGATCGCTATGCTCTTTCTTTGAGTAGATATTGTAGCAGTTTCTTCCCCTGCTTTTTCCCAGATAGAGCATTTTGTCGGCTAAAGAAAATAGCTCCTCATAGCTTGATGCATCATCAGGAAATGAAGCACAGCCTGCTGTTCCCGTGATATAAAGCTCATGTTCATCAACATAGATACTTCTTCTTAGAACCTTGCCTGAAAGATACATGTTTTCCATGAACCTTTCCCTGTCTTCATCTGATGTATCCTCAAGGTTTATCACAAGAAGCTCATCTCCGCCGAACCTTCCCACGATACCACGATCATCAAGATAGTCAGAAACAGTGGCGGAAATGCTTTCAAGTACGATATCTCCGGCATGATGCCCGAATGTATCATTGATATACTTAAAGTTGTCAAGATCCAGGATCACAAATGTAAATGGTGTGGCATTCATTATCAGGGATCTGACATAATTCATCGTATAACCTCTGTTTATCAGTCCCGTAAGCGGATCAAGGATATCATCCAGAGCCACATCGTTTAGAAGCTTGTCAAAAAACGGATATTTGATCAGCTTTTCTCTTGTATATGCAAAGTGCTTTCTTTCACGTTCTCCGTTCCTGCGCAGCACATCCGTGACATCAACAAAGCTCCCCACAAGACCGACTATCTCATCCCCCTCATATATGGGTCTTTTTGAGGCTATAATGTCTCTTTCCTCGCCGCGAATTATGCACTTGCCCTGAACCTTGTAGGTGCTGTGTCCTTCAAGTACCCTAAGTTCATCCTGCTTGAAAGGCTCGGGATCGTTGTGCCATTTCATATCCTCATCGGTCTTTCCGATCAGAACATCAGCGGATTCAAATCCGTAGAAATCCAGAAATGCCTGATTCACGCCTATAAATCTTCTTTCCCTGTCCTTCCAGAATACACAGTCCTGGGCTGTATTTATGATACTGTCAAAAAGAGATTCTGTCATTTTCATAGCATTACTTGTACATTACCGTTATCTGAGGATCATTTGCTATCCTCTTAGCATCTACATACTGCTTTATGCTCTCATCCGTCATATCTACCCATTTGCCGTCCACCTCGGCAAACGAACGGTCCTTAACGGATGTGACAACATATTCGACCATGCCTCCCGAAGATACACCACTCACAGCGCTTGTCTTTGGCAGATAAAACGGCGATGATTCTCCTTCCACCATGATCGTTCCCGTGCTTCTTACAACAACCGTAAAATCAGACACATCCACCGGTGTATCAAGCTCAATGATGTGATATCCGATATTCTCAAGATTTTTCTGCTTAGAGGCGATCATCTCCCCAAACTTTCCCTCTAGGATCTCAACGGTTACAGATACGTTCATATCATCGGTATAGAAACCTATCGCACCAAGAGTTCCCGGATGCTTATATACACTGGCAACGGATGTAAGATCTCCTGTCTTTAATTCAAATACCGGCAACGTGTTGTACGTGATCACATCGCTGTATGCATCACTTACCTCAAATGATGATATATACGGCATCGGTGTATCATAAGACAGCCAGAAATATCCCTTGTTGCCCCACTCGGAAGAATTCGAAAACTGCATGAGCCAGGCTCCCTTGTCTGATGCCTGCGGCTCAAAGAACTGTGCGGGGAAATCATCGTCCCAACCGACTATTACCGCTTCGTCCGTCAGATTTCTGCTCTGAAGTTCAGCTACATTTAATGTCATATATCCGCTTATATTCACAGCCTTGTCGATCGCAGAAGGTATCTCGGACACCAGAGCTCCTCTTTCTTTTATGAGGGTCTTTATCTGATCTTTCTCAAGCTTTGAACGTGTTACATCCGAAAAATCCGTTCCGTCAGAGTACAGCGTATAATCCGTAAGATAATACCCGTTCATCGACCCGGCTGAAAAAGCTCCGATCACCATCTCGGCATATCCGCCGTATTCCTCAGGCGGTGAAGAAACGCAGACACCGTCAGCCACCTCTTTGCCTTCTTCTTTCTTGTGATAGATGCTGTAAGATATATCAAGCGGTTCAACTTCTGCTATCTTATCCTTCTTCAGCTTAAAATTTGACTGAAACGAATTTACTGCACTGAACGGGAAGTATAGGCCTTCCTCTCTGTCATAGACAGGTGTCGCATATCCGTCGTTTATAAGGCAGTAGCTGTTTTGCTCATTCTGAAACGGTGTATACTGATCAAGATCGGCATCCGCAAACAGATCATCGGCTTTCAAAACCGGTTCTGTAAACTTTGCGCTCTTGTTATTCTCTATGAGCTGCTCGTTATTTTCATATGCCTGACTGTCTGTTTCTTCTTTGGCTGAAGCCTCCCCCTCTACAGTTTTTTCCTCATCCAGAAACAGAGCATAATCGTCAAACTCATCTTCCTTTTTTCCGCATCCTGCCAAAGCAGAAAGAAGCATCGAAAGGATGATCATTCTAACTATTGTCTTCTTATTTAACATACTGACTCTCCCGTAATATATCCGATCATTATAAGTTTATCACATTTCTATGGATATTTACAAAGAAAGCCCGGTTCAAACCGGGCATTTCTTAAAACATCTCCTTTGCTTTGTTTAGCAGGCCAAGAAGTCCTTTTTCCTTTATGAGTGCTATTCCCTGTCCCTCATCTCCCAGAACGATCAGGTTATCACCGGGATTTATATCGAAGATCTTTCTGGCCTTTGCGGGGATTACGATCTGACCCTTGTCTCCGACCTTGACCATTCCGAATATATGCTTTCCCTTCGGCGGGATAACGTATCCCAGGTTTTGTGAATCACTCTTTTCATATGAGATAAGATCATCCAGTGAAACTCCGAAAACATTTGCGATCATACCGCATTTTTCTATATCGGGAAGTGATTCGCCGGTCTCGTATTTTGACAGTGTCTGTCTTGATACTCCTATCTTTTCGGCTAGATCCTCCTGCGAAAGATTATTGATCTTCCTTAATTCGACCAGGTTTTTTGCAAAACTCATTATT
>JAGCXJ010000330.1 GCA_017961385.1 Lachnospiraceae bacterium | reverse complement strand
CGGTAGATTACGGAGAGCTTAAGAACAACAGGCGTGATGAATCGGTCATTTTTTCGATGCAGACATTTGTCGTAAAGCTTGCAAGCGGTGTTTCGGCATTCATCGCATCGCTGTGTATGCAGATCTTAAATATAATCTACAATACAGATGCTGTTGTAACTTCCGATAATTCGGTATCGTCGCTGATGGGACTGAGGATGACGATGACAATACTGCCGATAATCGGACTAATGATAGCAGTGTTCATCTTTGGCAAAAAGTACATACTCACGGATGAAAAGCTTGAAGAGATATCTGAAAAACTGAGGAATAGAAGAGAATGATAATACATAGAGACGGACATTTCATACTTAATACAAAAAACACCACCTATGCCTTTTATATAAATGAGACGGCTCAGCCGGAGCATCTCTACTACGGAAAAAGGATAACACTTGACGATGATCTTGCAGGGATTGAAGCTCTTAAGGAAAAATGGGCATTTGCTCCCGGCAATACTATCGTATATGACAATGATCACAAGCAGTTTTCACCGGAAAATGTCTGCTATGAGATGTCATCTTACGGACACGGAGATATCCGTGAACCGTTTATTGAAGTAGTACATGCGGACGGCAGCAGAAGCTGTGATTTTATATATGATACATTTATCATAAAATACGGGAAGACACCGCTTAAAACTCTGCCTACTTCTTACAGCAAAGAAGAGTTTGGCTCATTTGATGAAAAGAGCATCAAGGCGGATAAAGAAGACAATGTCACGGAACTTACGATCATTTTAAAAGACAGATCATATGACCTTGAACTTAAGATCAGATACTGTGTATACGAGGAATGCGATGTCATAACAAGAGATGCGATCTTAACAAACTGCTCTAAGGAAAAGATCAGGGTTGAGAGACTGATGAGCCTTCAGCTTGACATGCATGAGTGTGACTTAAAGCTCACAACCTTTCACGGAAGCTGGGCAAGAGAGATGAATAAGGCTGAAAGGATGATAGACTGCGGCAAGTACGAAGGCGGAAGCTTTACCGGCACGAGTTCAAACAGAAACAATCCATTGATGCTCCTTTCAGATAAAAATGCAACCGAGAAAACAGGAAGTTTATATGGCTTTAATCTTATCTACAGCGGAAATCATTTTGAGGCAGTCGAGGTAACTCCTTATGGCAAGACAAGGATACTTACCGGTATCCAGCCTAAAGGATTTTCCTATATCTTAATGCCGGCTGATCAGCTTGAAGCACCCGAGGCCGTGATGTCATATTCGAGCGAGGGATACAACGGATTAAGCCAGAACATGCATGCATTTATTCGTGAGCATGTGGTAAGAGGCTACTGGAAGGACAAGATACGTCCCGTTTTGCTGAACAGCTGGGAGGCATCATATTTTGACATAAACGAAGCAAAGCTTCTTAAACTTGCAAAGGCTGCGGCTAAAGTCGGTGTTGAACTGTTTGTCATGGATGACGGATGGTTTGGAGAAAGAAATGATGATCTCAGATCTTTAGGTGACTGGACAGCCAACAAAAAGAAGCTTCCAAACGGTGTAAAGGGACTGTGTGACAAGGTCAATGAACTCGGGCTTGATTTCGGGATATGGGTAGAGCCTGAAATGGTCAATGTTGACAGCAACCTTTACAGAGCTCATCCTGACTGGTGTCTTGCGATACCCGGAAAGCCTCATTCCGAAGGAAGAAATCAAAGGATCCTAGATCTTTGCAGGAAAGAGGTTCAGGACTATATCATAGAAGCGATGTCTAATGTGTTTAACAGTGCGAATATCGCGTATGTCAAATGGGATATGAACAGGATAATAACAGATTATTATTCTGAATCGCTTTCTGCTGAGAGACAGGGCGAGGTCGCACACAGGTATGTTCTGGGACTTTACAGGATTCTTAATGAACTTACAAAGAGATTTCCAAAGATACTGTTTGAGGGATGCTCATCCGGTGGAAACAGATTTGATCTTGGCATGCTTTGCTATTTTCCGCAGATATGGGGCAGCGACAATACCGATGCCATATGCAGGGCTCAGATACAGAACGGATATACCTACGGATATCCGCAGGAGACGATAGGCTCGCATGTATCGGCCTGTCCGAATCATCAGACCTTAAGAGAGACTCCGCTTGAGACAAGATTTGCCGTTGCGGCTTTTGGCAGTCTGGGCTATGAATGCAACCTCTGTGACATGAAAAAAGAAGAGCTTGAGGAGATCGCAACACAGATCGAACTGTACAAGACAGTAAGACAGTTCACACAGTACGGAAGCTTTTATCGAGGCCGAAGCTTCGATGAAGGCAATCTCTGCGAGTGGACGATCGTTTCCAAGGATAAGACAAGGGCAATGGGTATGATAGTCCAGAAACTTGTCACACCCAATCAGCCGTACGGCTACTATATGGCACAGGGACTTGAGCCCAAGTTCAGGTATCATTTCTCCAACAGGTTTAAAAAGCATAACATCAAGGAGTTCGGTGATCTTGTAAACACGGTCTCTCCTGTTCATATAAAACAGGATTCGCTTATTCATAATGCGATCGCCAGAGTAATAAAGATGGACGGTGAGAAGGAGGACTTCACAGTCTACGGTGATGCACTGATGGAGGCGGGAGTTAAGCTTAAACCGGCATTTGCGGGTACGGGCTATGATGATAGAGTCAGATTCTTCCCCGACTTTGGTGCGAGACTGTACTTTATGGAGAAGATCGATCAGTAATTTAAGGGGAGATATTTATATGAAAAAACGCTTAATTGTTTTTGTCACACTGCTATGTATGACATGCAGTCTTTACGGATGCAGATCTAATGAAGTCAGTCAGACAGAACAGGCAACCGATTAGGTCTCTGAAACACCAAAAGAAACCGATCAGACTGAACCGACAGAGCCTGAGATACAACCAACAGCTGAGGTTGAGTCTGTTAGACACTTGAGAAGATCACCTCAGTAGAACCGTTAAGTGATGTCACACTTACAGAGGATAATAAATTTTCATGTTCATATGACGGGATAGACATGAATCAGCTGATAATCGACTTTATCGAGGCGCAATAACCATCGACAAAACAAAGTCTGCTATGCTAGAATTATAGCGTTAATATCTAAATCTATGGAGGGAAAAATATGATTTCTGACAGACGACCGGACGATATGGTCCGTATTACAACAGGCGAACTTGCCGATGCTTTCATCGAAGAACAGATAAAAGCGCTTCGTGAACAGATCGGTGATAAAAAAGTATTACTGGCACTTTCCGGAGGTGTGGATTCCTCTGTAGTCGCTGCCATGCTGATAAAGGCTGTAGGTCAGCAGCTGGTATGTGTGCATGTTAATCACGGCCTTCTCAGAAAGGGAGAGCCCGAACAGGTTATAGAAGTATTCAAGAATCAGATGAAGGCGAATCTGATCTATGTGGATGCCACCGACAGATTCCTTGACAAGTTAGCGGGTGTTACTGATCCGGAGACAAAGAGAAAGATAATAGGAAACGAATTCATAGAAGTCTTTGCGCAGGAGGCATCAAAGCTTGACGGCATCAAGTTCCTCGCACAGGGAACGATATGGCCGGATATCCTGGAGAGTGAAGCAGGAATAAAGGCTCATCACAACGCAGGAGGACTTCCTGAGGATCTTCAGTTTGAACTTGTTGAGCCTGTAAAGATACTCTTTAAGGATGAGGTGCGTATTGTAGGCGAACGTCTCGGCCTTCCTGCAAACATGGTTTACCGTCAGCCGTTCCCCGGTCCGGGACTCGGTGTTCGCTGCCCCGGAGCTATAACAAGAGACCGTCTTGAGGCAGTTCGTGAATCGGATGCGATCTTAAGAGAAGAATTTGCAAAGAACGGTCTTGAAGGAAAGGTATGGCAGTACTTCACTGTTGTTCCGGATTTCAAATCTACCGGTGTAAAGGACGGAAAGAGAACATTTGACTGGCCGTGCATCATCCGTGCGATCAATACGACCGACGTAATGGAAGTTACTGTTGAGCATCTGTCTGATGAGCTGATAGATCATCTTGTAAATCGTATAATCTCGGAAGTAGACGGAATAAACCGTGTACTGTTTGACTATACACCTAAGCCGCCGGCGACTGTCGAATACGAATAATAAGACTGATCCCTGCAAACCATGGATTTAAGCGGTCTGCAGGGATTTTTTAAATGGCTCTGGGTACATTTTAAACATTTCGAATGCAGAAAGTTATGGCATAGAATCTTTACTCGGCCTGATCAAAAGATATATTGAATATTTTAATATATTACGTGATAATATAATCAGGAGATAGCATTAATGGAGAATCGAGTTGCAGTACTTAGCATCATAGTAGAAAATGAGGATGCGGTGGGTGAGCTCAATGAGCTTTTGCATCGCTTTTCAAAATATATCATAGGACGTATGGGTATTCCATACAGGCAAAAGAGCATAAATATCATATGTATAGCCATTGATGCACCAAATGACGAGATCAATTCCCTGACAGGCGCATTGGGAAGGATCAAAGGGATAACTGCAAAGGCTACTTATTCCAAAATCTGATAAATATAAAACATCCCCTGACACCGAAATTGAGTTTGAGGTGAAAGACAAGATGGAATAGCAAAAGATACACTACCGCTGTACCCTTGTCCGGGAATAGCGGTATTTTTATCTTGAGGAGAAAAACATGGGTTTAAATGAAACACCCGGCGGTGAAAGGACACATATAGGATTTTTCGGGATTCGCAACGCGGGAAAATCAAGTCTTGTAAACAGAATAACAGGTCAGGATCTTTCTGTGGTCTCCGATGTAAAAGGAACGACCACTGATCCCGTTAAAAAGTCTATGGAGCTTCTTCCGCTCGGACCTGTGGTGATCATTGACACACCCGGGTTTGATGACGACGGAAAACTTGGAAGTGAGCGAGTAAAAAAGACAAAAGATATCCTTAACACCTGTGATATAGCAGTTCTTGTAACAGATGCTGAAGCTGGCATTACCGATACTGATAAAGAGCTTTTAAATCTGATAAAGGAAAGAGAGATACCTTATCTGATCGTATTTAACAAGACGGATATCGCATCAAATGAATCTGTCCCAAAGGATGCTGTCAGCGTGAGCTCTCTTACCGGAGAAGGCATTGATACCTTAAAGGAAAGACTGGCGAGCAAATTGCCTCAAAAGCAGGAAAAGAGACTTGCGGGAGATCTGGTAAAACAGGGGGATCTCTGTATACTGGTATGTCCTATCGATGAGTCGGCGCCTAAAGGAAGACTAATACTGCCGCAGCAGCTGGCAATAAGAGATCTGATGGATTCAGGTGCGATACCTCTCATATGCAGAGACACAGAACTTAAGACAGTGCTTGATAAACAGGGGATCAGACCCGCACTTGTTATAACCGACAGTCAGGCGTTTAAGAAGGTTTCTGCAGAGGTAACTGATGATATACCGTTAACTTCATTCTCGATCTTGATGGCCAGATATAAGGGCTTTCTTGAGACTGCGATAAATGGTGTGAGTGCTATAAAGGATCTTGAAGATAAAGACAGAGTTCTGATGGCGGAAGGCTGCACGCATCACAGACAGTGCAACGACATAGGAACCGTCAAGATACCTGCCTGGTTAAGAGCATATACAGGAAAGGATCTGTTGATAGAGACCTGTTCGGGAAATGATTTTCCTACAGATCTTACTCCTTATAAAATCGTTATACACTGCGGCGGCTGCATGCTGACCGAGAATACGGTACGTGCCCGCATGGAGTCGGCAAAAAAACAGAAAGTGCCGTTTACAAACTACGGGATCGTCATTGCATTCATGACAGGGATACTTGAACGCAGTCTGCGTATTATTCCTTCTATTCACAGTCTTTTGACGGAGGAGAAGGATGGACAGGCGTGAGAGAGAGCTTATAGAAAAACTTTCAGATAAAGGTTCTCTTTCCATAGAGGACTACGAGCAGCTCATTGTTTTAAGAGATGATGAGGCCAAGGATCTTCTGGCTTTGCTTGCAACACAAAAAAGAAAAGCCATCTTCGGGAATGCGATCTATACAAGAGGACTTATAGAGATAAGCAGCATATGCAAAAACAACTGTATGTACTGCGGCATAAGGAGGGACAACATAAACGCCGAGCGCTACCGTCTCTCAAAAGAAGAGATCCTGACATGTGCCGATGAGGGATATGAACTTGGATTTCGCACCTTTGTTTTACAGGGCGGAGAGGATGCTTTCTTTAGCGATGATGTGCTGTGTGACATAGTCGCCTCCTTAAAGAAGGATCATCCTGACTGTGCAGTGACTCTTTCCATGGGAGAAAGAAGCAGGGAAAGCTATAAAGCACTGTATGAGAGCGGCGCTGACAGATATCTTTTGCGCCATGAGACAGCAGACAGAGCGCATTATGAAATGCTGCATCCAAAGGATATGTCATTTGACAATCGGATGCGCTGCCTGACTGATCTTAAAGATATCGGTTACCAGGTGGGATGCGGATTCATGGTGGGATCACCCTTCCAGACTGCAAAGACATTGGCACAGGATCTTTTCTTTATCAAGCAGTTTAAACCGGATATGTGCGGCATAGGACCGTTCATCCCTCATCATAGCACCCCGTTTAAAGATGAGGCTAAAGGCAGTCTTGAACTGACACTGTTTCTGCTTTCGGTCATACGCCTGATGCAGCCCGATATATTGCTGCCTGCAACCACAGCTTTGGGCTCGATCGATCCAAAAGGGAGAGAAAAGGGAATACTGGCTGGAGCCAATGTCGTGATGCCCAATCTGTCACCTGTCTCTGTAAGAAAGAAATATGAACTCTATGACAATAAGATCTGTACAGGCGAAGAATCCGCGCAGTGCAGGGAATGTCTTGACAAGAGAATGGAGGCTATAGGATGCAGGCTTGTTGTCGACAGGGGAGATGCTCCTAGAACCAAAGGACAAAATTAAAAAACACAAAACAGTTATGAGAATATCTGACAAGGAGAATGAACATGGCAAAATATGATCCTATGTCATTAAAGGCAGAAGAATTCATCAATGATGAGGAGATCAGGGCTACACTCGCTTATGCTGAGGAAAACAAGAATAACGTTGAACTGATCGACAGGATACTTAATAAGGCAAGGCCTGTAAAGAACGGCAACGGGTGTACCTGTTCGGGACTGACCCACAGGGAGGCATCTGTGCTTCTGGCATGCGAAATACCGGAAAAGATTGAAAAAATGTATGAGATAGCTGAAGAGATCAAACTGGCTTTCTACGGAAACAGGATAGTACTGTTTGCTCCTCTGTATCTGTCCAACTATTGCGTAAACGGATGCCTGTACTGCCCGTATCATCTTAAGAACAAGCATATAGCAAGAAAGAAGCTGACACAGGATGAGGTAAGGGCAGAGGTCATAGCCCTGCAGGATATGGGACATAAGCGTCTTGCTATCGAAGCGGGAGAGGATCCTGTGAACAACCCGATCGAATATATCCTCGAATGCATAAAGACGATCTACAGCGTTCATCATAAAAACGGTGATATAAGACGTGTCAATGTCAATATTGCGGCAACCACAGTTGAGAATTATAAAAAACTCAAGGATGCCGGTATAGGTACCTATATCCTGTTTCAGGAGACCTATCACAAGGAAAGCTACTTGAAGCTTCATCCTACAGGCCCGAAGCATGATTACGATTATCATACCGAGGCAATGGATCGAGCCATGGAGGGCGGCATAGATGATGTCGGTCTTGGAGTCCTGTTTGGTCTTGAAATGTACAAGTATGAGTTTGCGGGTCTTATAATGCATGCAGAGCATCTTGAGGCAGTACACGGTGTAGGCCCTCATACTATAAGCGTACCCAGGGTAAAGAAGGCTGATGATATAGATCCTGATATGTTTGATAACGGCATCGATGATGAGACATTTACAAAGATCGCTGCTTGCATCCGTCTTGCTGTGCCGTATACCGGAATGATAGTTTCTACAAGAGAATCCGAGCAGGTAAGAAGAAAAATGTTAAGAGTCGGTGTTTCACAGGTAAGCGGTGCATCACGTACATCTGTCGGAGGATATACCGAGAAGGAAAGACCTCACGATACTGAGCAGTTTGATGTATCCGATCAGCGCACACTCGACGAGGTTGTTCACTGGCTGATAGAGTCGGGACATATACCCTCATTCTGCACAGCGTGCTACAGAGAGGGCAGGACAGGTGACCGCTTCATGAGTCTTTGCAAGAATGGTCAGATATTAAACTGCTGTCACCCGAATGCACTTATGACTCTGGCGGAATATCTGGAAGACTATGCATCGAAAGAAACAAAAGAAGCGGGATATGAGCTGATCAATGAGGAAATAAAGCGTATCCCCAAGGACAAGGTAAGGCAGATAGCCATACAGAATATCAATGATATAAGATCATCTAACAGAAGAGATTTCAGATTCTGAATATAGACAAAGCTCAGATCCTGCAAACCGTAAAAGCGGCTTGCAGGATTTTTGTTTTAAAGTGATATATCAAAGGTTGAGACCAATGCCTTGAGATCTGATAAAACCATACAGATCAATGAGAAATGTTCTAAGTCGTACAGGGACTTAAATCAGTAACATATCCATTGACTATTGACAAAAGCTTTTGCAGCGTGTATTGTATTCGTCAGATACAAGAATTGAATATTGTTGTTTCTCTTATTCAGAGTGGTGGAGATACATAGGATCTGTGAAGCCACGGCAACCCCTTGACAGGAAGGTGCCAACCTG
>JAGCXJ010000329.1 GCA_017961385.1 Lachnospiraceae bacterium | reverse complement strand
TTCACCGTGAGTGCAGCTTCCGCTGGCACCTACATGGCCAACTTTACCCCGAACAGCTATACGATTACCGCTACTGCGGTTCCCGCCGAAGGCGGCGTCGTTACCGTTGGCAGCAACAGAGGCAACAGAGACGATACGCCGCCTCATCGAAGAGGTAACAAGGAATATCGCACTCATCAGTAAGAAGGCTGACATATGTAGAAAGGATATGGAAGAATGCATGACTTCCATGGACGGGGCGAACAGATCATTTGATCTTATATATAATGATATCACCAAGGCAACAGACGGTATCAAGCAGATTGCGGGAGGTATTGAACGCATCAATGATGCGGCTACAGGAAATGCCGAGGCTACAAGAGAACAGACTTCAACTGTTTCAGAGATTCTAGATCTTAGTGACGTCATCGTACAGGAGAGCAAAAAGCTCATGAGCGAGACAGACAACATCTCGAATATTTCGGGAAATCTGAATCAGTATGCGGATGCGATCAATTCTGATCTTTCTCAGTACGTATTATAAAACCATCAGGGGGTATATATGCTGACAACCGATATAAAACCGGGACAATCGATACAGATCGTCGCTGCCAGAGGCGTGAGGACTATGGAATTTTCCACCAATGTGATGGAGACTGACGGTAAAACTGTAAAGGTCGAACCGATATATCAGGATGACAAGCTGGTCGGATTTGATAATTCGATCAATGTTGTGCTGTCCATGTATGTTGTAAGCCAGGAGGATAACAGAGTATACGTTTTCACCGGTGTTACGATAAAGAGCTACAAGGTTTCGGACGGCAGTGTATATCAGGTTGTGGAATGCAGGAATGAGGAAGGCCGTGTCACGAACAGGCGAGGTGCTCATCGTGTATGGATCGGTGTAACGGGCAGCGTTATGATGGGCGACAGCAAGCATGAGCACAGAGTGACCATCAAGGATATAAGCGCAACCGGTATAGCATTTGTCTGTGATGACAAGACTGAGGTAACCATGGGGATGCCTCTTACGCTTAGCTTCACAGATGAGGACAATCGCAAGAGCTTCAGACTCATGGCGACTGTTGTAAGAAGCGAGGATTCAGGATATCAGAGGATCATATACGGATGCAAGTTCAAGGAAGAATCCAATATCATATCCAAGTATGTAAATGAGAAGCAGAGACAGAACCTTAAGGCGACAAGGACCATCGACCCCAAGCGCAGAGGCTATGCAGCACCTGTAAAGGATTGATTCTATGAACAAGGAACAGGAATACGCGTTTACCGTAAACGGATTCATCTTCGGTTCTGCCGAGGATAAACAGTTAGCCGATCAGGAACTGAATACGGCTAAATATATAGAAAAGAAGATAGCCGGAAAGAGCCCTCAGACGGTCCTTGCCATTTACAGAGCATCAATAGACAAAAAGATGTTCAGAACTCCGGTCGGCTATGCGTATATGCACGAACTGCAAAAGCGGATGGCAAAAGGCGGGATATCTCAGGAGGAGATGGGAGCCATCCCTCTGTATCAGATATTCAATAACAGGCATGATGACGAGAAGGCCCCGAGAGTTATCAAGGTAAAAAAGAAGGTAGAACCTTTAAGAAGGAAGAACATTCTTTTGACCGTCATAAACATCATCCTGGTATTGCTCGTCATAGCTATGTTTGCAATAAGCATGTCGGGAAGCAGACCGACTGTATTAAACTACAGACGCACGATTGAAAATGAATATTCATCATGGAAGCAGCAGCTCGATGAAAGGGAAAAGGCTGTCAGAGAAAAGGAAAGAGAACTGGGTATAGCATATGGAAATGAATAAGATCCTTGTTGTTGATGATGAGGAGAGAATGCGCAAGTTAGTAAGAGACTTTCTTGCCAATAAAGGATACAGAGTGCTCGAAGCTTCAAACGGAGAGGAAGCACTTGAAATATTTTTGCAGCAGAAGGATATAGCTCTCATTCTGCTCGATGTAATGATGCCTGTCATGGATGGATGGGAGACATGCAAGTCGATAAGAGAATATTCCAAAGTGCCTATCATCATGCTGACCGCAAAGAGCGAGGAGAAGGATGAGCTTAAGGGATTTGAGCTCGGAGTGGATGAATATATCACAAAGCCGTTCAGCCCCAAGATACTCGTTGCAAGAGTCGAGGCTATCTTAAGAAGATATGCTGACAGCGGAGACGAGATTCTTGAAGAAGGCGGAATAAAGATAGACAAGATCGCTCATACCGTAACAATAGACGGTCAGATGACGGATCTGAGCTTTAAGGAATTTGAACTCCTTTCGTATTTTCTGGAAAACAAGGGCATCGCTCTTTCTAGGGAGATGATATTGAATCATGTATGGAACTATGATTATTTCGGTGATGCGAGAACCATAGATACACATGTAAAGAAGCTCAGGAGCAAGATGGGAGAAAAAGGAAATCTCATCAAGACCATCTGGGGTATGGGATATAAATTTGAGGCTTGATAATGATGGCTAAGGAAAAGAAAAGGACAAAATGGTCGATCAGCCTCCAGTTTG
Source organism: Lachnospiraceae bacterium (assembly GCA_017961385.1). Lineage (GTDB taxonomy): Bacteria > Bacillota > Clostridia > Lachnospirales > Lachnospiraceae > Colinaster. The sequence continues at coordinate 623 of JAGCXJ010000329.1, read as the reverse complement.
CGCTTATCTTTGCATCCGTTCTCATAGGGATAGTTGCATTTTTTCTGCTCGTAAACACAACATTTCTTGAACGATTCTATATCCGCAACAAGGGCGATGCACTAAAGCGCGCATATGCAAAAGTTGAATCGGCTATAGAGAGTTCATCTCTTGAGTCTGAAGAATTTGACAGGGAACTTAATGATGCCACGTTAAGATACAACATAGATATCATCATAATCGATGTGGATTCACAGACTGTCAAATACAAGGGCAAGGACCAGGAGGCTATGAAGATAGCTATCTGGGACAAGGTATTCATGGGAGACAAGCTGCCTGAAGGCGACGTTGTGGTGGAACAGACAGAAAAATACAGGCTTTCCATCACAGAGGATAGACGTACTCACGTCGGATATATAGAGATGTGGGGATTTCTCAGCAATGACAATGTCTTTCTTATGAGGAGCGCATTGCAGTCAATAGAAGAATCTGCAAGGATAACGAACAGATTCCTTGAAGGGATAGGACTGATCGCTCTGGTACTTGGCATCATCATAATCCTGATCCTTTCAAGGACTGTCACAAGACCGATCCTGGAACTGGCGGATATCTCAGACCGGATGAGAAAGCTTGATTTCGATGCC
>JAGCXJ010000328.1 GCA_017961385.1 Lachnospiraceae bacterium | reverse complement strand
TGGTACCGTTACGGATGCAAAAAGCAAAGTGACTGCAGCTGTAAATGCCGCCAAGAATTCTTTGGGTTCACAGAAAGATAGTTATACTAAAGAAATTGATGCTATGAATGTTGAGATAGCAGTAACACAAGGCATCATAGACGGTTATGAATCAAAACTTGCTGGAACAACCGAAGCTGATATAGAGAAGGCTAAGATGGAAGCAGCTGCAGGATTCGGTAGTGCAGATGCACAGATGACACTTGGTAAGGCGACTTTGGAATCAAGTGAGAAACAGCTTGAATCCGCCGAAAAAAGTCTTGACGATGCACAAAAGCAGATTGATGACGGATGGGACACAATAAAAGACAGCCAGGAACAGTTGACCGATGGATGGAAACAGATAACGGATGGCCAGAAGAAGATAACAGATGGCTGGGATGATTATAATGATGCAGTTAAAACATATGAAAAACAGAAATCAGAGGCTTTAAAGAAGGCTAACGCAGATAATCTGTTACAGCTTGATACACTTGCTGGCCTTATCTATGCTCAAAACTTTGAGATGCCTGCAGGCTATGTGGATGACAAGCTTGATAACTCATGGCTTATAAAAGTTGGACAGAATTTTGAAGAGGTTGAGGAACTTGAAGATATCGTACTCTGCAACATTCATAATGTAGGTGATGTTAAGCTTGGGGATGTAGCAGATATAACCGTAATAGATAACGCAGACGACAGCTATGTAAGACTTGGCTCTGAAAAAGGTATTATTCTATCAATATTTAAGAGCAGTATTGCAGGTACAAATGAAGTCAGCAGAGTCTGTGACGAAACCATGAAAGAACTCATGGAAAGACATGAAGGCCTCAGTATATCTGTTCTGATGGATCAGGGCGATTATATTGATATCATCGTAAAGAGCGTTCTTCAGTCCATGGCAATCGGTGCCTTGCTAGCAGTTATCATACTAGCTATTTTACTTAAAGATGCAAAGCCGACGTTAGTAGTTGCGATAAGCATACCGCTTTCAGTATTGATGGCATTGATACTGATGTATTTCTCGGATATTTCACTTAATATGCTTTCATTATCCGGACTTGCACTTGGTATCGGTATGCTGGTAGATAACTCGATCGTTGTAATCGAGAATATTTATAGATTAAGAGGCAGAGGAGTTGAAGCTCCGAGAGCAGCTGTTCAGGGAACCAAGCAGGTGGCAGGAGCCATCACATCTTCAACACTGACAACAGCCTGCGTATTTTTGCCTATGATATATACTACAGGACTTGTAAATGATCTGATGACACCGATGTGTCTTACTATCGTTTACTGCTTGATGGCGTCATTATTGATCTCCATGACTGTAGTTCCTGCAGCATCATCAACGGTACTGAGAAATGCAAGCCCCAAGGAACATCCGTTTTTTGACAAGGTACAGGATATATATGGTTCAATACTTGCGTTCTGCCTTAAGAAAAAATGGATACCTATTTCTGCAGCTGTGGCATTGCTGGCATTTACCGGATGGCTGATCATCAGGATGGGTATAGTTGTTATACCTGAAATGACAATGAACCAGATACAGGCATCATTGACATACGATGAAGAAAAGGATAAACAGTACTGTTATGAGACTACTGATGAAATTATAGAGAGAATACTGAAAGTTGAAGGCATCGGATCTGTAGGAGTTATGGCTGGTAATGATGCTTCGTTCTTAAGCTCTGATCTTGCGGCTTCTTCGGAAAACTTTAGGGATATGCAGTTCTTCATGTTGACAGAAGATCCCAAAGCAGGTTCTGACGAGATAAACAGGATAATGAAAGATATCGAGAATTCGGTAGCCGATCTTAATCTTGATTTTACAATCGCTACAGCATCTTCTGAAATGGAGGGGTTAACGGGAGGAACTGGACTTAGTATCAATATTTATGGTGATGATCTTGATACACTTAAAGCCGTGTCACATGATTTCATGGATATGATTGGATCTATAGAAGGCTATACTGATATATCAAATGGAGAAGAGGATGCAGATAAAGTAATTCACCTTGTCATAGATAAAAACAAGGCTATGGCCATGGGACTTTCTTTGGCTCAGATATATCAAGACATCAACAGTAAGATCACAACTTCAAAGTCCTCGGTATCGGTAACTGTAGACGGTATTGAGATGGATATAAAGATAGTTGATGAGATGGAACCGCTTACCAAAGAAAATCTCATGGATTATACGTTTACGGTTGATGCATATGATGAAGATGATGATCAGATAACCGAGGAGCATAAGCTTTCAGAGATAGCAAAAGAAGAGATAAGTGATGGTGTACAGAGAATAGATAGAAAGAATCAGTCAAGATATATGACGATCACGGCTTCGGTTGCTGATGGATATAATACGACACTTCTTACGAGACAGCTTGAACCGATACTGGAGAAGTACAAGATGCCTTCAGGATACTCGTATGAGTTAGGCGGAGAGTATGATTCAGTTATTCAGATGGTTAAGCAGATGCTTTTGGTTGCAGCGCTTGGAATGCTTTTCATTTATCTGGTAATGGTAGCTCAGTTCCAGAGTCTGCTAAGTCCGTTTATAGTACTTTTTACAATACCGCTTGCATTTACGGGAGGCTTCCTTTCACTTTGGATAACACGCGAGAATATGTCGGTTATAAGTATGATGGGATTCATCGTTCTTATGGGTACAGTTGTAAATAACGGTATCGTGTTCGT
>JAGCXJ010000327.1 GCA_017961385.1 Lachnospiraceae bacterium | reverse complement strand
CTCTTTACGTGGTCAAGCTCCTTTTCAAAGGGTATGCATCCTTCTTCCGTCAGAGAATCCATGTTTGCTCTTAAGAATTTTGCAAAGTAGTCAAGAGCGTTTCTTGCTTCCTTGGGATTCTTCATGCAAAGAGCCCTTATCGTTCCTAAGGCATTGTAAAGAAAGTGCGGCTGGATCTGCCCCAGCATAAGCTTTATCTTGTTCTGTACCAGTTCCTTTTCAAGCTCTCTGGCCCGTTTTGCCTTCAGGTAGTTATTAACGTTTGTTGAAACCAAAAGATAGTACTGAGCCACGGAGAAGACCAAAAGACAGACTTCTATGACTCTTACTATATAGCTTCCTGTAAGGACATAATAGATTATCTCTATGATAAAGCCGGATACTAAAAGAAGCAGCGTATCAAACGCGATCCTGTTATGGACCGGTATCACCAGGCCTTCCTTGTATACATCCCTAAGTCCTATAAAGAGCATCGCCATAACGGCAAGCACAAATGCCATGAACAGCCAGTCAAATCCTGTCGATGAATCCTTAAGGATATAGTTCAGCATGTATATCGCAGTAAAGAGCACCATCGTGACTATGATGGCATTTGCCCTTCTTCTTGATTCTTCCACCGCCACATATCTTTTCATGTAGCTGGTCATGAAGATAACAAGCATGGCCTGCGTCAGAAAGTTCAAAAAGTTCAAAAAGTACAGATTCCTGCTAAGAAGCGTTACGTAGTTGTAGTCAAGATAGCAGGTGATCCCGCCCATTATCATGAGTATCCCGCAGCTTCTTAAACCCTCTGAATTATAGTCTCTCACTCCTCTGAAGCATGCCCAGTATATAAGGATGCTTATGCCCATTATCGTGATCGCAAGGCATACGAGTAAATGAGGCATGTAATGGCTTAAAAGGACTCTTATCAGATCATAGTGCTCTGCCTGATACATCCTTTTTAAGAACTGCCTGAAATGTACGTTATAGATATAGCTCTTGTCTGTGGAAAGCTCTATCTTTATATCATCCGTTGTCTTGATCGCGCCGGGGAAAAAATATGCCCAGGTGTCTTCACTGAAATCCGTATGATCAAAGACTACTTTTCCGTTTACGTATATTTTTGCCTTTAAGCCCTGAACGAAAAGATATACAGGCCTGCCAAAAACCAGATCATGATCAAAATGTCCTAAGATGATGACATTGTCATACTTTGTCGGAAGCTGTCCTATCCTCGAATCAAGAGTATGATAGGTATGTCCCTCGTCATAGCTTAAGGATCCTTCTATCTCGATCTTGTCACATTCAAGAGGCACTCCTCTTGACATTCCCCTGCTCACGACAAGGATCGTAAATATGATGAGTATCACCGTGAAGGAGAAGAAAAAGCTATTCAAAAATTTCTTGCTGAAATCTATCTTAATCATTTATATACTGTCTGATGCTGTGTATGGTCCTGTATCCGACAGGAGATATCTTTATTCCCTGCTTGGGGTTTGATGCGTGTATTACCTGTCCGTTGCCGATATAGATGCCTACGTGGTTGACAGTTCCGCCCTTTGCATAGAATACGAGATCCCCGGCTTTTGCCTCTGAAAGGCTAACCTTTGTACCCATCTTTGACTGTGATACCGAAGAATGAGGAAGGCTTATTCCGTACTTCTTGTAGACCATCATCGTAAATCCGGAGCAGTCCGTTCCCTTTGTAAGGCTTGCTCCGCCCCATACGTAGCGGTTGCCCAAGAATTCCTTTGCATACTGGCAAAGATCGACTCTTACATCGCTTACACCTTCACCGTATAAAAGCTCGGTCATGGTTATCGCTGTATCAAGCTCTTCTTCGACCACTGCATAGTCTGCGCTTATATAGGCTTCTTCATCATCAAGGGATACCTTGATCCAGCCGTCTAATTCCTCAAGGACTTCAAGTCTCTCGCCCTCGCCCATAGTGGTTATGATCTCGCTGTCGGTGTTGGGCTCGCTCCTTACTCTAAGTCCTCCCTCGGTAGCTTTGGCCGTCTTTGTTACGACTTCATTAGCTCTTAAGATGGCTTTTGCACCCGTTAAAAGATAATCGGAATGCACATATCCTTCAACAGTTCCCGAGATTATATGGTACCATTCACCGTCGGCTTCTATTATCTCGCATCCGTTGGTGTTTGACATCTTTCCGACAAGCTTTGATTCGGTAGACGGTGCTTCACGTACATTTAGATGATTCTCAACGTTTGAAACGCCGAGATTGGCATATCCGAATGAAAGGGAGGTATCTCCCGCACAGTTTAAATACTCCTCTTCAGTCATTATCGTATCAAGTATCGTGCCGATACCCGCAGAGTTTACGTTATCGGCCATCTTGCCGCCCTCTGCATGTGATAGTATCGGGAAGGCGATGACTGAGATAATGCATATGAGGATTGTTCTTAAAATATTTCTCACTTTAACCTTCTTGTTCGCTTTCCGAGATAGAGAACGCAATGTTGACTGCGTGATCCGCTATCCTCTCCAAACCTGACAGGATATCAGAGTAGATCATGCCGGCATCGGGAGTGCACTCGTTTCTCTTGAGTCTCTCGACATGAGCCTGCTGAAGCTCTCTTTCCATGTCCTCTATTCTATCTTCGAGGTCGATTATATCCTGCATGTGCTCGTCCTTTCCGTGAGCAAACATCTCAACGGAATAGCGATAGCAGTCATTGACCATATCCAGCATTCTGCCCATCTCGCCCATGGCCTCTCTTGAGAACTCGATGTTCTGTTCCTTTCTCTGAACAGCTGCATCGGCTATGTTCTCGGCATGGTCGCCGACTCTTTCTATATCATTGGCCACATGGAACAGAGCACCGATGCTCTTTAAGTCCTCTATGGGAAGGGTGGTCTGGTTTATCTTGACCATGTAGCCCGTAATAGACTTGTTTAAAAAGTTTATGTTCTTCTCGACCTCGTATACCTCATCGATATCCTCCTGATCGAGAG
>JAGCXJ010000326.1 GCA_017961385.1 Lachnospiraceae bacterium | reverse complement strand
GGGCGAGGCATGGCACTTGTAATAGCCGGTGGTTTGGCGTATGCTACACTTATGACGCTGTTTATAATACCTGTCATGTATGACATACTGTTTAAGAAACAGCCACTTGATGTAGATACAGGAAGTGAAGATCTTGATGATATCATGGATGATGCTGAAGAATACATTGCCATGATGGCTCAGAAGGGTATAGATATACATACTATAGATGAGCAAGAAGAGCTTCCTGAAGAAATAATCGAAGAAGATGACGAAGAATAAGCGTAGAAGCCTTATCGTATGTATAGTACTGATCATTCTGATCACATTGTCAATATGGTCGTGGCTTCCTGTTGCGGAGAGAATATCACTTGATCTTATTGAAGGTGATTCTGATAAGATAAGAATCGTTCTTATAACGGATTTACATTCATGCTATTATGGTAAAGATCAAAACAGACTGATCGAAATGGTAGATGATCAGAAACCTGACATAGTTATTCTTGGCGGTGATATCTTTGATGACAGATTAAAAGATGATAACGCCAAAACGGCAACTAATAGACTTGCAAAGAATTATCCTTGCTACTATGTATCAGGCAATCATGAATTCTGGAGCGGTCGTGTAGATGAGATGAAAAGCTATCTAAAAAGCATCGGAGTAAATGTTTTGGATGGCGACTGCAAGACAGAGAGCATTAACGGGATCTCATTGGATATATGCGGTATAGATGATCCGACGTATATGATCGATGAGGATTGGAGAAAACAGATAGACACTGCCTTTTCTCAGACAAACGATTCGAACTTAAAGATACTTGTAAGTCATAGACCCGAAAGAACACAAGAGTATGAAAAGTATGATTTTGATCTTATTCTTTCCGGACATGCTCATGCAGGACAATTCAGGATTCCGTTTGTTAACAGAGGGATCTTTGCACCGGATCAGGGCTTTATGGCAAAATATATAAACGGTGTTTATAAACTTGCAAATAATAGTACAATGGTAGTGAGCAGAGGGCTGGCTAGAGAGAGTACGCCTCTGCCGAGATTTTTTAATCATCCGGAAATAGTTGTGATTGATATAGAATAGACAATTTGAGGAAATGAGATATGAAGTTTAGATTGATACTTGTTTTAGGTATGACATTATGTCTTTTAGCAGCTTGCGGTGATACAGAGATCCCGACTGAGACCGATTATAACCAGACAATGGTCAATATCGGAAAGGATATGAAGGAAAATGCACAGGGAACTATGGATATAGTTAATAATGCGTCATATTCTTCATTTGAGGAAGTATATAATGACTATTCGTCAAGACTCGCCAGTTCTTATAAGGAATCTGCAAAACAGCTTAAGGAAGAGATCAAAAACGGAGATGACATGAATGCGCTTACAGACAGTTGCGCTGAAAAAGTAAAGCAGCTTGATGCTATCGCAAAAGAAGGAACGGAAACTATATCAGGTATGGCATCTGTCAATCCAGGATGGGATGAAGACTATTCTCCTTATATTCAGAAACTGAATAATGAAAACATGGCTTACGGAACAGGTCTTAATAACATAATCATGAAAAAATAAAAGGCCAGACAGGTAATCATTTAAATCGATATATGCTTGTATGAAATTCACCCCGAATGTTAACATTTGGGGTGTTTTAATGTCCAAGTATGGTATTATGATAAAAGAACTGATAAATATTTCATAACTGATTGGTTGGAGTAAGAAAGCATACTATTAAACTATATCGATATAAGTACCATGTATGTAAGGAAATGCCATGAAAGATAAAGACTATCAAAGATTAATTGAAGAATATGAAAAACTGAATTTACAAAGATCGGATATGTATCCTCTTTCGATTGAAGAAACTTTTGATATCAGACATCGTGAGATAGAGCTGGTGTGTTCTAAGGATTCAGAATTTGCACATAAAGTCAGGGCTCTGCTGCTCATGGCCAGTGACGGTAATCCTTTGCTGAAACTATATCTGGCATTTAAGAAAAGAGATATGGAGTATCTTAATGATGTCCTCTACGAGAATGCTCAGATGGCGCAGATAACCAATGTGGCCAGTCCAGGTACCGATCATACATACTATAGCTATAACATTATGCCTGAACTTCTTGCGGCCAATATGCCTGATAGGATTAAACTGATATTACCGGAAGAAAACGGTCTAGCCAGTGGTTCGGTTTCAGGAACACCCATTATAAATACGTTCATGGGGATATGGTATCAGAATACTGATCTTATCGATGCGGGACTTGAGCAGGCTGAAAAGAAACTAGGACAGAAGATATCAGGATTTGAAAGAGCTTATCTGAGCTGTTTCAAGGACATCGCATTAAAGGATACCGCAACGCTCGAAACAGATTTAAATGAATTGTGTAAAGCTCATGCAAAGCGCAAAGATTTCGGGATGACAGCATTTACCAGAGGCTTTTGTATTGAAGCTCATGCTATATACAACATGCTTTATTGGGTTTATGGAGGAGAACTTATAGACAGCGTTAACATGCCTGATCAAAAGAACTTCTGTCAGGAAATTGCCGTATGGCAGAAGGATCATGACTATAAACATGGAAAAGTTGTCACCCAATATCCTGATGATCTGGATGTCTTTAATAAGATGCTGTACTGTGATCCGCCTAGGATGTACCTGATCAATAAAGGCAAAGAACGTTTTATTGATGTCGATAGGTTTGCAGGAGAAGTAGCAAGCAGGATACTGGGAATGGGAGAGACTCTGACTCAAAAGAAGGTATCACCATTCAGTAAGCTTATGCAGAAGATCAAGGGCAAATAGCAAAGAAATACTGTTCTGTACACCGCTAAATCTGTTTATGATATAATTCTTTAAAGGAGATATCACAGTAATGAATATCGAACTTCAATGCTGCGCGCTTTTTATACTGTTCACGATACTTGTTATGTTCCATCGTGAGAAGAAGCTTGACCTTATGAACCGCAAGCTTTTTCAGCGTGCATTATACGCGTGTTTTGCATGCATAGTGTTTGATATACTGTCTATCGTCTTTATCAATATGTCTGTGTATGATGGCTTTAATCCTGACATAACCGGGATAGTATGCAAGTTATATATCATGCTGCTTGGCTTTCAGGGGTATTTTGCTTATCTTTATGCATCTACAAATCTTTTACCTAGAGATAAGACATGGTCGAAAAATGCAAGGATCTTTTATCATGTGATATTCACCGTAGGCGAGCTGCTCATGCTCATTTTACCTATTGATTTTACTGCTAACGGACGTATCGTATATTCATTCGGTCCTTCAACATATGTCGCATATCTGCTTTCTACCGTTTATATCTCATCTACGATATTTATAACCATGTATTATAGAAAAGTAATGCCTGGAAGAAGATTTACCGCCATGCTTTTATGGCAGGGAATATGGCTTCTTGCTGCCATTATACAGTTCATTGAACCGAAGCTTTTACTTGTCGGATTTGCATCTGCTTTTGGAATGGTCATTCTTTATATTCAGTTGGAAAATCCAAGTGAATACATCGATGCATCTACCGGACTGTTTACCGCAGATGCTCTTTCTGTCTATGTACATGATCAATACAAGTTTGGCAAGCAGTTTTCAATGTTTACCGCCAAGATCCATTATCTGACAAACTATGTTGATTACAGCATGGAACAGACTGCTGTCACTCGTACTGCTAAGGCTTTAGTTAATCTTGGACCGGAACCAGCGTTCAGAATAGATGATGATACATTCTGTGTTCTTTATGATGATAAAGAGCGGATGTTTGAGAGAGCTGCAGAGATTAAAAGATTGAAAGACAGCGTGACAGATCTGCCTGCAAAAGGTACGTATCTTTTGATACCGGACAGCCTGATAGTAAACGGTCCTGATGAGTTTTTCCGTTTCCTTCATACTTATTTGGAAAGTGAACAGGAGATACTGATAGCCGATGAAGATATGGTTAGCAAGCTGCGGGATCAGAACAGGGTCAAAGGGTTGATAGATGAGGCATTACGGGAAGACAGAGTGGAAGTTTTCTATCAGCCTATCCTTGATGTCAGGGCATCCAGATTTAAAGCCGCAGAGGCGCTTGTACGTATCAGGCAAAAGAATGGAGAGATAGTCGCGCCCGGAGAATTCATCTCGATCGCGGAAGAAAACGGACAGATCATACAGCTGGGAAAGCGGGTGTTAGAAAAAACATGCGAGCTTCTTTCGAAAAAGGAAGCCCAGCAATACGGCCTTGAACAGATAGAGATCAATGTCTCAGCAGCACAGTTTGATCATGAGAATCCTGAAAAGCTTGTTACGGAATGTATTGAGAAGTATCATATAGAT
>JAGCXJ010000325.1 GCA_017961385.1 Lachnospiraceae bacterium | reverse complement strand
TCAAGATAATCCAGTTTTTTTATATTTTACCCTTATATCATAAATGTTATAATTCATATATATGTTTTAGGGGTATGGGTTATGTCTGAAAAAATCTATCAAATAGGTGTTATGGTCGGCAATGTCAATACGCAGCATCCTATGGAACTCATCCGAGGTATCTGCGAAGCTGCCAAAAGTGAGAACGTCAATATAACATTCCTGGTAGGAGCTCAGGGAAGCGCCATAGAGTTTTGGAACTTCGACGAAAACGATCTGTCATCCTATAATTACCAATACAATTCATTATATGATTATTCTTTAATCGCGGGACTTGATGCTCTCATCATATCCTACGGAACTCTGTGCATATATTTAGATCGTGACGACAGAGAATCTTTTACCTCCAAGTTTCGGAGTGTACCCCTCGTAATACTTGAGGAATACGATGAAGAATGCAATGACAGTTTCATAATAAGCGATAATTACGGCAGCATGTATACGATTGTCGATCATTTGCTTTCCCATCACGGATACAGAAAGATCCTTTACCTGAGCGGACCCGTTAACAACACGGATTCTAACGAGCGAGAGAGGGCATATCGCGATGCAATGAAAAAATACGATCTTGTCGTGAAAGACGACATGATTGAATACGGTGATTACTCATCGGATGTCGACCATCTGGTAGAAGCCCTCCTTGATCGCTATCCCGATGCAGAAGCAATCGTAGCCGCCAACGACGAAATGGCGGTAAGTATATATAATGTATGCAAAAAAAGAGGACTTGTTCCCGGAAAAGATCTCGCTGTTACCGGATATGACGATGTTGAATTCGCGCAGCGAATGGATCCGCCTCTTACCACAGCCAATCAGGACGGCCTTGATATGGGTTATCGCGCCCTTAAATGCGCTGTGTCCTTGTGTAAGGATCCCAAGCCCGTCAAGATAAAACTTCCCGCTCAGTTTTTACAGCGTCAGTCCTGCGGTTGTAAGGCAGCTCATTCCAAGAATACATACTCACTGAGCGAATATCTTGATAAGATTAAAAATTCTTCCGACGCTTCAACAATAGAAGATGCGGTATCGACCGCTGCCGCAGGCTCTTACTTAAGCATAGCTTCCGAAGAATCAAAAGAAAACGGAAAAGAATATTTCAGATCGTTAATTGAGAAGTTAACCAAAATGAGCGAAAACGAAGATGCATATTCCGATGCGGATCTTCGTGAAGAAGCACTCACTGGTATCAAGGATTTATGCGCCAAGGACAGCAGAGCCATACTTAATTATTCGGGCTTCTTAAGATCTTATCATCAGATAATTCAGGTTTTCATGAATAAGGTTAGTAATAAAGATATCCTTATTAAGCTCTCTCAGATGCTTGAAACGACGGATACCTATATTACTTCTTTTGTAATGAGAAATGATGAAAGCAGAATAATGATGCTCCTTGATCAGAGCTGGACCGCTCCCGCAACCATTCAATATATGATTGAAAAGGTTGACGACGAGAATGCTTTTAACCGCCTGGCCATTGAGAATGCGGTCAATCAGGGTGCCAAATCGGCATATATGTTTTTAATGGAAGAGCCTCTGAAATGTGACAGAGAAGAACTCTTCGTCTGCCCTAACGCACTTGAGCTGGTTGCAAAATATGAGGATTCAACCGTTAAGGTATATGAAAAGGGAAAGAGACCTCTTGTTACAAAAGAGGACGGCTTCACATCTCAATATCCTGATACTGCTAAGCACACCTATATGGCATTCATGCTTTTTGCCAAAACTTACCAGTATGGAATACTCCTATGCGAAATAGATTCATCTTCCATAGGCATGATGTACTCTACCGCACGTCAGATAAGTACGGCTAAAGCCTATATGCAGATAAGCCGTCTCGAGAACGAGACCAAACAGCAATTATACCGTACTCTTAAGGAATTAAGAGATAAAAATCAGGTATTAAGTTTCGTATCTTCAACTGATCCGCTGACCGGTCTTTTAAACAGAAGAGGCTTCATGGAAAATGTGGTTACGGAAGTTAATACACATTTAGGTGCGACAGCTACAATCTTCTTTTCAGATCTCGATCACCTTAAGCAGATCAATGATGAATTCGGTCATAGGGATGGGGATTTTGCGCTTGAAAACGCATCCAGAATATTAAAAGAAACCATATTCAGCTTCAGACAAGACGGAGTAGTATGCGGACGAATCGGCGGTGATGAATTCGAATCATTCATGATATGCAATGATCCGTCCGACCCCGAAAAGATATTGAAGGCTCTCAAAGAAAATTGTAAAGCCTTCAATGATACTTGTGATAAGCCTTATTATGTGGAATTCTCCACGGGTTATGTAAGCTTTGTCTGCACGGAGGATTACTCTGTGACAGATCTCACCAACAAAGCTGATGAATGCCTGTATGAGGCTAAAAAATCCAAGCGTGCAAATATCAGAAAATAGATTATTGTTCTGATTTTAACCGGTCGATTACTTCTTCAATCGACATCTTGTTGTCGCGGGCGATACGTGCGAGATCTT
>JAGCXJ010000324.1 GCA_017961385.1 Lachnospiraceae bacterium | reverse complement strand
CAACTGCCTTTGCAAGCAGTATGACATCGGCTTCAACCTCTATCGCTCTTAATACCACGCCTGTATCTGTTGAGAAGTATGGATGACCCGTACCTCCAGCAAAGAAAACGACCTGTCCCTTTTCAAAATACTTGTTAGCTCTGTCCTTGCTGAAAAGCTTTGTGAAAGCACCTATCTCAAACGGTGTCAGGATGTTTGTCATCATGCCTACGCTTCTGAATATCTCGGATACATAGATGCAGTTCATGACTGTTGCTAACATTCCTATCTGATCGGCCTTTGTCCTGTCGATGCTCTCGCTGCTTCGTCCTCTCCAGAAGTTTCCGCCGCCTATTACTATCCCGACCTGTGTGCCTTCATCGACTATCTGCTTTACCTGAAGTGCGACTCCTCTTACAGTTTCCTCGTCAAATCCCTGCTTTTTGTCTCCGGCAAGTGCTTCACCGCTGAGTTTGAGCATTATACGCTTCATATCTATTCCCTTTCGTGAACGTTAATCTCTGAAAAATGCTGAAGGGCTGACATCCGCATAGCACTGTGAACACATGCCCTCAACAGCTGCACCGTTGTTTATCTGAACTGCCTTCGATTTGATATTGCCCATAACGATGGCGGTAGAATCAAGTATTACAGGACCGTGTACGTCTATATCGCCCTTTATAGCACCGGATACTACAGCACTCGTTGCATAGATGTTTCCTCTTACTACTGCCTTTGATCCGATCTTTATCGCACCCGAGCTCATAAGATCTCCGGTAACGTTGCAGTTTGCGGCGATGATGTTTGATGCTTCCGCATTTCCGTTGATCTGCCCTGTTATATTAAGCTCGCCGTATACCTTTACGTTTCCGTTTACGCATCCCATGACATCCAAAGATCCGCTTGAGAGCATATCTCCGTTGATCGTCATGTTTGCCGTTACTACGGCAAGTTCATCCGTTGCCTGATATTCATCCTTTGCTTCTTTTTCGAAAGTCTGCTTGCTCTCATATACGGGCTTGCTCTCGTATACGGGCTCCTCTATCTTCGGCATGCGGATCTCTTCAGGCTGCTTAGGCTCTTCTTCATATGCTGCAGACTTTGCCATAGCTGCCTTTGCAGCAAAGCTCATCTCTTCCGAAGCGGAGAATCTCTGGGCGGGAGCCTCCTCATATCTTGATTCGCTCTCCTCCGCATTGGCTGCTACCTGGTCAAGGAATGAACCCAGTGCCTCCTCGATCTGCGGAACATCCTCTTCTACAGCTTCTTCTTCGCCATGCTCTATTCCCATGGACTCTTCAGCCGCGGCAAACACATCAAGCTCACTCTCTTCCTTTAAAGGCTTTGTTTCAACTGCCTTTTCTTCACCGGCCAGCTCGCTTACCGCCAATGATAAATCCTCTTTCAGATCCTGAAAAAAACCCATCTGATCTTCCTCCGTAACAATTTTATTCTTCTTCAAATACCGGTGACAGATGCTGTACCGGCAAAGTGTCTTCATCTATCGGCAAAATGACGCAGTCGCCTCTTGCCTTTATTCCCTCTATTATAACCGGGAGCGCTTCTACCGTGGCATTCTTTTCCGCTGCATCATGCATAAGTACTATCGCGGTCTCATGCGCATCTATCCCGTTTAATACATTTGCTGTGATAACAGCTGCACTCGGAGCGGGACTCGTCGCATCCTGGCTTGATATGTTCCAGTCAAAGTATTCAATGCCTCTTTCATGCATCAGCATGCACAGATCGCTCATCGCTACCGTACTGACTCTGTTGCTGGAGCCTCCGGGAAACCTTAGGAATCTTGTTTCTGTCCCGGTTGTCTGCTTTATATACTCGCTCAGCTTATCTATATCTGCTAAGAAGCTTTCGCTTGAGCTGTATATCTGTCTGTATACATGAGAATAGGAGTGCATACCTATGGTATGACCTCTGTCAACTATCTCCTTATACCACTCCGGATGCTTTTCTGCCTGATATCCTGTCACAAAAAACGTTGCCTTTACATCATATTCATCCAATGTATCAAGTATTCTTTGTGTATTCAGACTCGGACCGTCATCAAAAGTAAGATATATCTTCTTTTTTGACGCATCCTCATTTTGCGCTTCCATTACAGGCTCTGCAGCCTGCTCGGATAAAAGATCCTCTTCTTCTATTACCTGATCGGATCTGTCTGCGATCATCGTATCAAGCGCTTCATCGGCCTGGGCTTTTAACATATATGTAAGCTCGAGCTTTGAAACCTGATCTGTCAGTTCATCTACCTTTTTATCCAGCCGTCTGACATATGTAAGTGCCGTGATGCTTATTATCATCGGCGTTATGATCATTGCAAGAAACAGTGTTACCAGAAAACCTTTTATAAAATTAACACGTTTCCGTCTTGAGACGGACAAATTGTCATCACTCATAAACTAATTGCAAAACACTCCGAACTTATTATACAAATGATACACGTCTTTTGCAATAAACGAATGGTTAAATTTAGAATACCACCCGTTCTTTAATAAGAGCGGGTGGCACTTTATAATTTACTGATTTATCACCAGAGTTCCGTCATTTACATCTATGACCACACTGTCTCCGTCCTTGGCTCTGCCCTCGAGTATCGCCTTTCCGACAAGGGTCTCGATATGCTTCTGAATGAATCTCTTAAGAGGTCTTGCTCCGTATACCGGATCATATGCCTGATCTACGATAAAGTCTGCTGCCTTGTCTGTCAGAGATATCTTAAGCTCCCTGTCAGCCAGTCTTCTGTTAAGATCCGATATGATAAGCCCGACGATGTTTTTGATATTGTCCTTGGTAAGCGGCTTGAACATTATTATCTCGTCGATACGGTTGAGGAACTCGGGTCGTACACAGCCCTTCAGGATGCCCATCACTTCTTCGCGGCAGCTGTTCATCGGCTTGCCTTTGGCAATATAGTCCTGGATGACATCGCTGCCCACGTTGGAGGTCAT
>JAGCXJ010000323.1 GCA_017961385.1 Lachnospiraceae bacterium | reverse complement strand
TCCCAATATGCGCCGTTTCCCCGTTTGTCCCATTCCTGTGCCTCCCGCCATGTATTCTGGGAATGATTATATACCAAACCGAGCCTTCCGTTCAAGAATCTTGATTACATCTATCTGCCGCAGATAAGAAAAGCAGTAGAAGAAAAAACATCTGTTATTAAAGCGTATGCCGTAAAGGGCAGCAGCCTTGAAGAATTTGAACTGACACTCGGAGATCTTACTGATGAAGAGAGACAGATCATTCTTAAAGGATGCCTGATTAATTATAACAGGATTTAATAATTACGCTATATGGAGCGCACCCGCAGGGGTGCGCTTTTTGTTTTATCTGTGATCTGCACGTATAGAATTGACAAGTGATTAGCGTATTAATGAATACAATAGTTGTATCCATGAGTAGTATAATGATACCGTAGCTATTAAATGACATGAGGGTAATTTTATGAGACTGGGTACTTCGTCACCTTTGAAACATGACTCTGCCAACCAGTGGGCATCAAATCAGATAAAGATTGGCTGTGCCAGTGTGGTATTTCCCGTACAGAGTAATGAGCCTGAGGAGAAGATAATCGAGTATAAGAAAGCTGCAGATAAGGCAGGTCTTATGATCGCTGAAGTCGGAATCTGGTGCAACGCTCTTTCACCTGATTATGACGAAAGAAGAAAAAACATGGATTACTGTGTAAAGCAGCTTCGTATGGCTGATAAAATTGGCGCGAAATGCTGTGTAAACGTTGCAGGTGCATTCGGAAAAAGATGGGACGGAGCTTATAAGGAGAATTTCACGAAAGAGGCACGAAACGAGATCATAAAGATGATCAGAGAGATCATTGACAGGGCTGAAATAAAGAATACGTATTTTGCTCTTGAACCCATGCCCTGGATGATACCCACAGGACCCATAGATTATTTAAGACTCATAGATGAGGTGGAAAGAGACCGTTTTGCGGTGCATATGGATGTCATAAACATGGTCAATTCCATAGACAGATACTTTAATCCAAAAGACCTTGTAGATGAATGCGCAGATCTTCTCGGGGATAGGATAAAGAGCTGTCATATAAAGGATATACATCTATGTGAGGAATATACGACAATGCTTAGGGAATGCGCTCCGGGATGCGGAGAATTTCCTATTAGGTACTATGTGGAAAAGATGAATGAGATCAACCCGGATATGCCGATGATACTCGAACATCTTTCAACCGATGAGGATTATCTTAAGTACATTTCATATCTTAAGGAGGAACTAAATGGATTATACAAGACTCTCTGATGCGAATATCATAACAAAAAAATATATGGATTCGATCCTTATAGAACCCCGATATATTGATTCCGTAAAGGCAGATATTTCCGTTGATTTTTTGGGAGAAACATTCGATTCGCCCATAATGATGCCTGCTTTTTCACATCTTGGAAATTATGGTGGAAGAGAGCATAACGGCCTTGAGGAATACTCGATCGCTGCTGGTGAATGCAACATCTTAAATTTCTGCGGTATGATGGAGAATGATCAGTTTAAGAAGATAGTCGATCTTAATAACAAGACGATACGAATCGTAAAACCTTATGCGGATCATGAAAAGGTCATAGACCAGATGCAGTTTGCAAAGCATGCGGGAGCATTCGGAATAGGAATGGATATAGACCATATCTTTGGCGAAAACGGATATGACGTGGTAGTCGGAGAGGATATGACAGCTCAGAGCATGGATATGCTTCGCTCATATGTAGAGCTTTCGGACCTTCCGTTTGTTGTAAAGGGAGTACTTAGCGTATCCGATGCTAAAAAGTGTGCGGATATCGGAGCAAAGGCCATCATTGTGAGCCATCATCACGGCAGAGTGCCTTATGCCGTTCCGCCTCTTTATATTCTGCCAGGGATCAAGGAAGCACTTAAGGGGACAGACGTAAAGATAATAGTAGACTGTTCCATTGAAACGGGTGCTGATGTGTTCAAAGCCCTCGCGCTCGGTGCGGATGCAGCGGCTGTGGGTCGATCTATGCTTCCTTATCTTGAAAAAGACGGGGTAAGCGGTGTAAAGGAATATATAAAAAAGACGGGAGAACAGTTAAGATATCTGATGGGTTCTACGGGATTTGGGCGCGTATGCGATATAAATGACAGCGTCCTTCACCATCTGTCATAAAACACCGAGCATAATACCTGCGATGATGATCGCAGCGCATATCAGCTTGTGAGATACATTCTTTTCCTTAAATATGAACTTGCCGGCAAGTATGGTCACTACTGCGCCGGCTTGTTTTATTAATGTCATGACGGTAACTTTGCTGGCGGGGTCGGCATTTGCTATGAATAGAGCACGGTCCGCTATGACAAACATGATGGAAAGCAGCCATATCCATTTGTTCTTTACAGCTCTTTTGATGCTTATCTTTTCTCTCATGCACAAAGCATAGGTTATATAGAACAGGCATAAGAAGAGCATGTACCAGAACTGCAGCTGGCTGCTTGTTATGTATTTTGTGAGTATCTTGTCAAGAAGACCTGATACCGAGTTTAACATGCATGAAATAAGAGCCACGATTATTATAACGGCTGAATACTTCTTTTCTATTTTCTGAATGTTTTTTGGATAACGCTCATCGACAGGCTCTTTTGCCTTTGGCTTAAACTTTAACAGCAAAAGACCGCTGCATACCAGGATCAGACCGAAAGTCTGCAGGGTTCCCATATGCTCGTTAAGAACACATACTCCCAGAAGAGTTGAAAAGAGCACTCGTGACAGATCAAGAACCCCATACATGGAAAGAGGAAGGTTCCTTATGGCGATAAAGCTCATTATCCATGCCAAAAAGATCACGAATGATTTGATCGCGATAAAGAAATAAAACCTAGGTTCCATTCCTAAAGCGTTCTTAAAGTCGAAAACGACCAAAAGAAATGAAACGCAGGTATATATGAGAAGCACTTCGATCGAACTCGAAGTCTGCAGAGCTTTCTTTTTACATATCTCCCTACAGCCTTTTAAAAGGCCATAGAGCAAAACAAGCCATATCCACATGATTTTTACCTACCAGTCGAGAATTATAACAGATTTATCTGTTGTTGGAAAATGATTTTTGATGTTATATTATAAGAAAAATCGCTGATAAAAAGGAGGAATGTTATGGAAGAGATCAAAATGGAACCTATAGGGTATGTAAAAAACAAAGTACAGACCAGAAAAGATGTTTCATGGGGAGATGACATATCTGTGATAGAACTTAAGGATGAGTATCACACAGGACTTAAGGGTCTTAACGACTTTTCTCATGCGATCATACTCTTTTACCTTGACAAGGCAAGCTTTGACAGGCAAAAGCATCTTAACAGAAGACCTCAGAACAGAGATGACATGCCTCTTGTAGGGATATTCGCACAAAGAGGTAAGGACAGACCAAACAGGATAGGGATGACATCGGTTGAGATCATATCGGTAACAGACAGTACACTTACAGTAAAAGGTCTGGATGCGATAGACGAAACTCCTATCCTTGATATAAAGCCTTACTATCCGGCTTATGACAGGAAGGAAGCTACTGTTCCCGAATGGGTGGACAGACTGATGGAACACTACTTTTAAAATATTAAGCGTACCTTTGTGGTGCGCTATTATTATGCATAAAAATTCGTTGAATAAAAATTCAATAAAAGTGTTGACAGGGTGAAAACTTGATGATAAATTGAATACAGATTCAATGAACAATAATTCAACAAACACATTCAAAGGAGATAAAGTTATGAAAGAAAAGATCGTAGTTATAGGCGGAGGAATCGCAGGACTTACAGCAGGTATATATGCGCTCAAGGCAGGATTTGAAGCTCGGATTTATGAAAAGAATTCCATTCCCGGAGGAGAATGCATAGGCTGGAACAGAAAAGGTTATCACATAGATAACTGCATCCACTGGCTTACAGGTACAAAGAAGGGAACTCAGATGTATGATCTTTGGAAGGAGACCGGTGCCCTTTCGGATGATACTGAGTATGCAAATATAAATGCT
This sequence comes from Lachnospiraceae bacterium, assembly GCA_017961385.1. Classification (GTDB taxonomy): domain Bacteria; phylum Bacillota; class Clostridia; order Lachnospirales; family Lachnospiraceae; genus Colinaster. The sequence goes on along the minus strand of JAGCXJ010000323.1, from coordinate 2,617 downwards.
TTCTATACTTCAACACATGAAGGAAAGAGCGTGACACTGTACAACGACCTTGAAAAGACAAAGAAGGAGCTTATTGAAGCTTCTCCAGAGGATGAGGAAGAGATAAAGAAGTTCATACAGTATGTTGAGTATTCAAAGCAGTGTCTTTTCCCGGCAGAAAAGCCTATGGAAATGTGGGGAATAAAGGATTACATATCAATGGGCAAGGACATGGCAGACATGCCCAAGGTCATGAAGGAATACAGCAAGATCTCTCTTGGCGAGTACGCTTTAAGATTCAAGTCGCCTTTGCTTAGAAAGATGATCTGTGACTATCTTCCAAAGGAGTACTGCGCATATTCGCTTCTTGTATCATATGCGACCATGGCAGACGGCAACGGAAGCATACCCATGGGTGCTTCACTACAGATGTCTTTGAGAATGGAAAAAAGATTTAAGGAACTTGGCGGAAAAATATATTATAATAAGGGAGTGGACAGCATTGTTCTTAAAAACAAGAAGGCTGAAGGCATAAAGCTTGAAGACGGAACTGTAGTGGAATGCGATTATGTCATTCCCGCAGTGGATTCGAATCTATTATTTAGCAGATTCATTCCAAAGAGTTACATGCCTTCTGATTTTAAGAGAGCGTATGACAATGCCAAGGATTATCCTGTTATCAGCGGATTCCAGATCGCATACGCAGTTAGCGTAAATTATGATCGCGGCGAGACCGTATTTATCGACATTGATCCCATAAAGGTCGGAAACAGGACATTTGACAGGATGTATGTTAAGGCATACGGATACGATCCGATCTTTGTAAAGGATAACAAGCAGGTGATCCAGACATGCATCTCTCAGACAGATGAGGATTTTGAGATCTGGAAGAGCATGAGCAGCGAAGAATACAGAGAATACAAGGAAAAGCTCATAGCTGCGGTCAGCGAAAGGATAGTAAAGAGCTTCCCCGAGCTTGACGGCGATCTTGAGTACCTTGACTGCTGGACTCCTCTTACATATGAAAGATACTGCAATGCATATCACGGAAGCTATATGAGCTTTGTTTCGACTCCTCAGGCAAAGCAGATAAAGTTTAACGGACGAATCAAAGGCATAAAGAATCTGTACATGGCAGGCCAGTGGACAGGTTCAACGGGCGGTCTTCCGGTAGCTGCCGCAAGCGGAAAGTTTGCAGTGCAGAGACTGCTTAAGGATATCAAAAGGGATATAAATATATGACAAGAAAAGAGCAGAAGGAAGAAAAGAGAAAAGCGATACTGATGACGGCTCTAAAGCTGTTTGTAAGTCAGGGATATTATGACACGAAGATAAGCGATATCGCAGCTGCAGTACCGATGAGTGTAGGTCTTTTGTTTCACTACTTTGAATCCAAAGAGGATCTTTTGATCGAGCTGGTGAATATGGGAGCTGCAGGAACCAAAACCGCACAGTGTCCCGAAGGAGTCCCCGCAGACAGATTCCTTTCAGGATTCTTAAGTCAGCTCTTTTCATATGCAAAGGAACAGCCCTGGGTATTTGAGATGTTTATCCTAATGGGACAGGCAAGAAGAGCCGGCATGCCTGAAGCGGCAAGAAAGATCGCCCTTAAGGTCGATACCATCTCTTCTACGGCTACGCTCATCACAAAGGGGCAGAAAGACGGCATATTCCATGAAGGCGACGCAAACACGATGTCTGCATGCTTCTGGGCATCTGTTCAGGGAATAATGGAAGAAATGGCAATGAACAAGGATATGCTCTCACCCGATCCCGAGTGGATAGTTGCCATGCTTAAATGATAAATCCGGAGAAGGCTTAATGAAAGTTGAAGTCAAACATGTGGACTCGTATGAAAACGAGGCAGCTTGTATAAGCGCAGTAGAGATAACTGATGATATAAAGAGCGCCATAGACATACTCGAGAATAACTGCAGGGTCGTGCCTGTCATATCGGATTCAAAGACGATCATGTTAAAGACAGATGCGATCTATTACATAGAATCTGTCGACAAGCGCACATACGTATATACAAAAGAAAACTGCTATGAGACAAAATACAGGCTGTATGAACTCGAGGATATACTGAATTTCTATTTTTTGAGGATATCAAAGGCCATGATCATCAACATCAGAAAGATAAGATCGGTCAAGGCGGAGCTTAACGGGAGAATGAGAGCGGATCTTTTAAACGGAGAACAGATAACCATCTCACGGGCATATGTAAAAGAACTCAAAGGAAAGCTGGGGTTATAAGATGAACAGATGCAAACTGATCTTTAACCAGACGCTTATGATATCTACGGCGATACTGTTTGGTCTGGGGATAGAGGAATTAATTGAATACATCTTTTCGGCGGATGAAATGATAAGATGGCAGTGGTACATACCGCTTTCAGTGATATTAACCGGCTTCCTATGTGCACTGGCAAGCCTGGTTCTCGTGGATGAAGAGAGCAGTTTAAAACAGATAAACATGAAGCTTAGGATATTCCTTCACTTCTTGGCTTTATTCGGTGTCGTTGTCGGATGCGGCTATTTGTTTAACTGGTACCGTAAGATAAGTCAGCTCATACCGATAACGATAATCTATGTGCTCACCTATGGGTTTGTGTGGATATCGACTTTGTGGATATTC
>JAGCXJ010000322.1 GCA_017961385.1 Lachnospiraceae bacterium | reverse complement strand
GCAGCCTGTCTTCTTCTTGAAGCCTCAGAAGGATTCTTTTCCTGCGCCTTTCTGTCAAGATAGGTTTGTATCCTCTCTTTATTTTCGGCATATTTTTCTTTAAGTGCTCTAAGGTTTGCCATATTCGGATCTTCAAAAGTATTTTCTCTTTCTGCCATCAGATTCCTGATGCCCTTAGCCATATTGTCATATTCTTTGGTTCCAAACCACGTGTTCTTCTTTGCAGCTTCAAGGCCACGGGATGCATCGCTTAATTCTTTGCTCTGAGCAAATGCGGTATCTTTAAGCCCTCTGATCTGCTTGTCTATGTTATTGATCTTATAAAGGACGGCAGTCTGGGCAACGAAGCTTACTTTGTCAAAAGCGCCTCCTCCGCCTAATCCTGTTGAAATACCGTAACGATTGACTTTGCTGTTTACATCCGCGATAGTAAGTTTTTCCATTTCTTTGTCGGAGCAGATCCTGGTATAGCCTTGTACCACATTGCCGTATACTCTGTTTTGTTTAAAGTATTCTTTACTCCTTACAATGTGCGCCTGAAGGCTTGCAAGTCGCTCCCCTGCTCTCTTAAGTGACTCCTCCGGCAGGTCATACTGACGGAGCATTGTTTTAAGCACATGTATATCAAGGTTCATTATTGCATCGGCGGTCTTTTCACTCATAACAGGTATATTTTCAAGATTGACGGTTTGCAGACCCGCTGGCTCAATACGGCCAAAAGACAGATCGTTGTCAATACCCTGTACGCTCTTAAGCTGTCCGGTTTCTTTGTCAAAATCATAGAAAATATTTCCGGCATGTCTGTCCAGGTTACCGCAAATGTAATCAAGCACGTTCAGATCTGCGATCTGATTGATTGGGGATTTTGCATTTATCTTATAAACATTTGCCTGACTAAGATCATTTTCCGAGTCAGTAACATCCTGACCTTTGGCAAATGCCATGAAGGTACCCGACATAGTCCTTCCTCCTACGGTAACCTTTAAATTCATGGAAGGAGCGATAACATCACCCATTCCAAGAACGTTTGCCACCGCAGTCATGGCAGAATTACGCTTGTCTATATTGTCTCCCGGCTGCATACCGGTGTTGTTTCGGAATATATTATGCTTATTCTTGAGCATTGCTCTCTCATGTATATATTCCGCAATATGCTCGGATCTTTCGGCAGAATTAAGCTGCTCTATCTCCGCATCCGTGAACCCAATATCTCTTTGAACATCGTCAAAGAAATTTTTGCGGCTATCGGCATTAACTTCATCATGAAACTTGTCCAGAGTATTCATGGCGATTCGGCCGCCAACAACTATACTACGGAAAGCCTCATCAGCATCCTCAAGTCTGTCTATAAAGCTGATGATATCAGGATACTTGGTCTTCATCTTCTCAATAATCTGCGCCTCTTCTTCTGCTTCGGTTAAAACCTGTGAAGATTCGGTAAAGAATCCGGTGATAGGTTTTCCGTCAGGTCCCGGTATCGTCATGCGGATCCTTGTGCTCATGTTGGCTCCTGAAACCTGAAGCTGTTGATCTCCAAGATCTACGGTATGGGTTCTAGCATTGTCGATTATCTCAGGCATTGTGGTAAGACCGCCGTTTTTTGCAGCATGAAGCGCATTTAAATCCTGACCCATGAGGTTTTGAACCTGGTTTATGATATGCCTTCTTGCACGGTCCACATCTGTATCTGCCTCAGGCTCCGCCTTGTATTCTTCGGCTGCTTTTATGACATTTTCGCAATCCTTTATGATCGTATCAATGGTCTCAGCCTTAGGATCTATGGATGGGAAAGTGCCGTTCGGAGCCTTTTCAAAGTAAGGATCTGTGTTGTCCACAAGTGTCTGAAGTATATTAAGGAAGCTCGCGTATTTTTCAGCGCCCGGGCCCTCAAGGTCTTTTGCGCCGCCCTTAAGCTCCGATAAATATTCTCTCATTAAAACATGATATCTGCCTCTTGCTCTCTCAAGGCCGTCCTTTACGCTCTCAGGGCAGTCAGGTGCAGAAATCATTTCCTGATAAAGGCGCTTTGATTCATTTTCAAGCAGATCGTATCCAGGTGTTCCCTTTTCGTTACGCTTTGCGTCGAGCACTCTTACATACGCCTGATATGCAGCGCCCCTGATCTCATAAGCACTTGGGAAGCCCTGACGACCTGAAAACTTGTTTATCATGATGTTGGTCCTGCTTATCATGCCTTCATAGTCCACAGGATTATCTTTAACGTACGCATCTGCATTAACAGGCTGTATTACGGAGCCGTCTCCGTTAAAGCTTTGAATCCCAAAAAGGGTGCCAATTTTTACATCTTTGCCTGATACTGTGATAAGGTTTTCGATCGCCTGGTTTCGAACCTTTTTACTTTCTTCTGTATCAGCAGATGACATAAGAGAAAGCTTAGCTCTCTCATTAGCCACTCTGTTCACTGTATAATTTACTAATGTTTTATTCACAATGACGTTGCCGACCTTATTTGTCTGATCTGATTCAAGGTGAATACAAGCATCAAGTGGTCGTCCTACAGCAAGATGTCCTCCTGAAAATGCCATAGAAAGGTTTGAAATATATTCCTCGGGCTCTGCAAGTATGTCTATACATTCTTCAAAATTCTTGCCGGCGGTAATTCCGTCAATGGAATACTTTCCCATTTCAGCATCGATGTAAGAGGATACCGTAGTCGCGGGGCTCTTAACAAAATCATCAACGGTCTTGCCCGCAAGCTTGCACTGATTATATGCGATAAATAATGAATTTATCTTGGCATTGGTCTGTGTATCACTAATAAATTCCCAGCTTAATAAGCTGTTTCGTGTTCCGTCCAGATTACCCGGAAACAGATTCGGACTGTCAGGGAAGCACTCTTTTGCAATAGCGTATAGCTCTTCCATGTCATTCCAAGCCTTTTCCATACCGGCCTTTGCCTCTATGATGCGTTCATAATCTCCCGCATCAAGAGCGTCTGTAAGCTCCTGCTTTGCATTTGCAAGGTTAACAAAAGAATAGACTTTATTACCCTGCTCAACATTACGTATAGATGCAGTGCCGTCGGGGATGATATTCATCTCGTCAAATTTTGCAAAGATCTTGCGTATACCTTCTTCAGTCTTTGGCGACAGCTTAACGCCTTCACCAAAAAGTTCCTTTAATGCATTATCTTTGCCGGGACGGGCACTTACAACATCGTCAATTCCCACCATAAGTGTTTTTTGGGTGAGTTCGTTAAATTTGCCCTCTTTAAAGGAGCCTATATTGTCTTTATATATTTTAGTGGTCCAATTACTCTCAATACTCTGAACATCGGATTCAATACGCCCCTTTTCAGTCTTATGATCTTCGTTAACCAGAGTCAGATGGGAATCTGCAAAATCAAGCGCACTCTGGAGGCTGGCAAGCTTTGCGGGATCATTCCTGATAGCATCCGGAATATTTGCCCTTAGTTCTCCGATACGCTGGGAATAGATCCTTGTTGTCTGCTCTTCTTTTGAAAGATCCGAAGGATCGGTGTGAGTACCTATAGTCTCTGTGATCCTGTCAATCTGTTCCGGCGAAAGAAGTTTCTCAAGTTCTTCCATAATGTGTGCTTCATCATACTTTCTCCAGTCTCTGTATACAATTTCAGAAAAAACCTTGTCATATCTTTCTTTTGGAAGTTCGGCCTTCATAGTGGTCAGAAACTCAGGGCTGTTGATCCTTGGAATATGGTTTGAAGCCTGAAGCTCATTGTATCTGTCAGGATTTTCTTTCTTTAATGCATCAAGAAGTGCACCTTTAAAGCCCATTGTTTTGTTTATTTCTTCTTCCATACGGTTGAAAGCTTCCTGACCAATAGCATTTACCGTAGCCTGCAGGACCTGTTCTGATGTAAGATCCGTTTTTTCAATGGTATTCTTAAAGAATCTTCTCCTTCTTGCAACCCTGCGCTCAAGCTCCTTGTAGGCAATAAATCCTTCATCAAGAGGGCCAAGTTTATTCTGGCTGTTAAACTGTGCTTCATCCTGCTGCAGCATATAAAAATAATCTCTTAAAAATCCCATATTTTTTTCCTTTCTTACCTT
>JAGCXJ010000321.1 GCA_017961385.1 Lachnospiraceae bacterium | reverse complement strand
ACTGGAACTCATGCAAGGACTATCAGCACTTTGAAAAGAGACTGATACAGAGATAGGTTATTTATCTATGAAGAAACTGAAGTTTATACCGGACGGGATCATCTTTGACGTTGACGGTACCATCTGGGATTCGACTCCTGTCGTAACTGAAGCCTGGAACAGGGCATTATCGGATACCGGATTCGGACATGTCCAGGTGACTGCGGACAGACTTAAAGGTCTGTTCGGTCTTCCCATGATAGAGATAATGAGAGATATCCTTCCGGGAGTGCCTGATAAGGAACTGAGAAGATTTGAAAAAGTCTGCAACGAATACGAAGAGGACTATATAAGCCGCATAAGCGGACATGCATATATTAATATAGAAGAAACGATCAAAAAGATATCAAAGAAATGTCCCGTCATCATTGTCAGCAACTGCCAGAGCGGCTATATAGAGATAATGATGAAGCATTTAAACTTGAATGACTGTGTAACAGACAAGATCTGCCACGGGGACAACGGTCTGTCAAAGGCTGAAAACATAAAGCTCATGAATAAGAAGCACGGCTTAAAAAGAAGCGTTTACGTGGGCGATACTGTAATGGATCTTAATGCCTGCAGGGAGGCAGATGAACCCTTCATCTTTGCAAGCTACGGCTTTGGTCATGTGGATGAGTATGATGCAGTGATAGATGAACCCAGTGAGCTGCTTAACTTGTTTAAATAAGTTGTTGACACACGTGGAAGCGTTTAGTATAATATTCGAGCGTGGGTGTTTCAGATGGAAGGAACATCAGACGCCGGTGAGCAACGCATCAATAGCCCCGATGTAAGGTTCACATGTTACGTTTATTTAATTTTTTGGAGGATATACGATGAAGACATTTATGGCTAGTCCGGCTACTATTGATAGAAAATGGTACGTTGTTGACGCTGAAGGTCAGACATTAGGTCGTTTGGCTTCAGAAGTAGCAAAGGTACTCAGAGGCAAGAATAAGCCTATATTTACACCCCATATCGACTGCGGTGACTATGTAATTATAATCAATGCTGACAAGGTTGCTGTTACAGGCAAGAAGCTTGACCAGAAGATCTACTACCATCACTCAGACTACGTTGGCGGTATGAAAGAGACAACACTTCGCGAGAAGATGAACAAGAAGCCTGAAGAGGTTGTAGAGATGGCTGTTAAGGGCATGCTTCCCAAGGGACCTCTCGGAAGACAGATGTACAAGAAGTTATTCGTATATGCAGGAAGCGAGCACAAACACGCAGCTCAGAAGCCTGAAGTACTTACATTTTAATTAGATTTGGAAGGAGATTACTAAGATGGCTAAAAAAGCAGCAGCTCAGTTCTATGGAACAGGCAGAAGAAAAAAATCAATTGCCAGAGTATATATCGTACCGGGCAAGGGCAATATAACGATCAATAACAGAGACATCGAAGACTACTTCGGTCTTGAGACACTTAAGGTTATCGTTCGTCAGCCTCTCGTTGCTACAGAGACAACAGAGAAGTATGACGTAAAGGTTAACGTTAAGGGCGGCGGATACACAGGTCAGGCAGGTGCTATCAGACACGGTATCGCAAGAGCTCTCCTTAAGGTTGACGAGGAGTTCAGACCTACACTCAAGAAGGCAGGATACCTTACAAGAGATCCTCGTATGAAGGAAAGAAAGAAGTACGGCTTGAAAGCAGCACGTCGTGCACCTCAGTTCTCAAAGAGATAATAAAATGCTTACAAATCCCGAAAAACCGTTGTTTTTCGGGATTTTTTTATCTCTTGATTTGTAGTGATTTATCTCAGTTTATTTGCCCTATATGGGTCAAAATGGGTCAAAATCGAACACATGAGTTATTCAAAGGGGAAAAGAACGTGACTTTGTCGACTATTTGTGCTCCCTAGTGAAAAAACGTAGTTTGTCTTTATTTGTCTTTGTTTGTCCTATAACCTAACTGGATGCAGATTTTATAACGCACAGCACACCAATTCGTGTTATGCGTTTTTTTATTTGCAAAAAAGGAGGAGGAATACATTGACTATGTGTAAAAGATGATGAAAAGAAATAAGTAACGCATATCGGCAAAAAAATACAAAATTGCCAATGTGCGTTGACATTGCTCCTGTTTTGTCTTATACTAAATATCGGCAAAAACCGAGAAAATTACCGATGTACGTGATTTAGGAGTGAAGGAGTGATATTAATGCAATGGTATGAAGGCATTATTGATAAGCTTGAGCTTAGTCGAACATACTCACACAAAGAATTACTTGAGTTTTTGAAAAATATAAAACCAAATTTAGCTGATACTACTTATCATTGGAGTATCAGCTGCCTGATGCGTGATGGTAAAATATTACGCAGGGGCTATGATGCTTACTCTATATCACAGGGAGAGAAACTTGGTGAGTACCGGCCGCTTTATTCGGATGAGACGATAAATTTGATTGATCTTATCTCGAAAAAGTATCCCCATGTAAGTTTTACTGTGTTTGAGACAGTATTGATGAATGATTTTCTGAATCATCTTATAGCACAGAACACAATTTTTGTTCAGGTAGAAAAAGAAAGCAGTATCTATGTCTTCAGATATCTGCAGGACGAGGGATATGACAATGTGTTGTACAAGCCGCGGCAAGAAGATATGACTCTGTATTGGTCTAAGGGAAGTATTATAGTGACTGATATGGTATCGGAAGCTCCATTACGAGCTGCAGACCCTCATGTTATTACATTGGAGAAAATACTCGTAGATATGCTTGCTGATAAATTGATTCTGGCATCATATAGTAAGGCAGAGTATCCTGATGTGATCGAACAGGCTGAAAGCAGATTTCTTCTTGATAAAAAACGAATGCTGCGATATGCGAGGAGAAGAAACAGATACAAAGAAATATGCAATTATCTGGAAGGGAGAATAGAAAATGTTGGCACGTGAGAATTATTCGGCCGAACATATAACAGGATTAAGAACCAGAACCGGAGCGGATCCATCCATATTGGAGCGTACTGTATTCGCATTTGGACTGTTAGAGGCAATCAGGAGTGTTGGGATGCCTTTTATTTGTCTTAATCCGATTGGAAGCATAACAGCAAGCTGATATTCAGGGAGTTTGTGAAACATTGTCAGGAGCTTTGATTTGGAAAAAATAATGATAAGACCAGGATATTGTCGCAAAATTTTTGTATAAAATGGCAATT
>JAGCXJ010000320.1 GCA_017961385.1 Lachnospiraceae bacterium | reverse complement strand
GGCTGATTTCAGTGTATATATAAGGTGAGGGGTCATAAGTGATCAATTATACGATTAATGTCAGCGACCTTGAGTATTTTTTGCTGGTCCTGACTCGCATAAGCATGTTCATAAGCGTTGCGCCCCTGTACGGACAGAGAGGGATACCGAACAGAGTCAAGATAGGCTTTTCGTTCTTTGTCGCAGTTCTGATATACGGGACGATCCCTGACAAGACTCCTCTTGACTACAACACGGTCTGGGGATATGCAGCGATCGTTTTGAGAGAGGGCATGACGGGACTGCTCATCGGCTTTGCCGCAAACATGGCGACCACTATAGTTGCTTTTGCGGGAAGGATCATAGACATGGAAACAGGCATGTCCATGGCAAACCTGGTAGATCCTACTACTCATCAGCAGGAATCGATCTCGGGCGTTCTGTATCAGTACGTCATAACTCTGATCCTTATAATCACGGGACTTCACAGATATCTGATAACGGCTCTTGCTCAGACTTTCATACTTATACCGATAAACAAGGCTGTTTTTGACAGCACAAAGCTTTTGGACAGCATAGTGACATTCTTGAATGACTATATAATGCTGGGATTCAGGATATGCCTGCCGGTGTTTGCCGTTATGCTGCTGCTTAATGCGATCCTTGGCATAATGACAAAGCTTGCACCACAGATGAACATGTTCTCTGTCGGCATGCAGCTAAAGGTACTTGTCGGACTGAGTACGCTTTTTATCACGGTCGGTATGCTGCCGATCGTTGGAGATATGATATCCGGCGAGATAAGAAAAATGATGGTGGTTTTCGTAAATGCCATGACCTGATCTATGGATATGAGAGAGGATAAGCTACAACCTTATATAATAGCCTTAAACCTGCAGTTCTTTGCCGATGACGGACAGGGCGGTGAAAAGACAGAGCCCGCGACTCAGAAAAAGCTGGATGATGCAAGAAAGGAAGGCCAGGTTGCAAAGAGCAAGGAGATAGCAAGCGGACTTGGTCTTGTGGCTCTTTTTCTCATATTGAAGTTCTGGGCATCCACAATGGGAAGACAGTTTCTTGAACTGTTCCATGCTATATATACCCGTATACCCGAGATGACTGATCTTACGGGAGGTACGGGACCTTCGACAGCTGCCGCGCAGATATTCAGATTTGCGGCTCTAAGGACACTTATAATTTTGCGTCCCATTTTCATCATAGGATATCTGGTCGCATTTATAAGCGATTATATCCAGGTGCAGTGGAAGCCTACAGCAAAGCCTTTAAAGCCAAAGCTGAGCAAATTGAATCCTTTAAACGGGTTCAAGAGGATCTTTTCGGTAAACTCGCTCGTCGAGCTCATAAAATCGATAGTAAAGATATTTCTGATAGGATATGTAGCATATTCCTATCTTTCAGACAGACAGAACGATTTATTGCTCCTGTATGATGTTTCTCTTATTCAGGCTGTAGCCTTTATCGGAGAGACGGTAATAAACTTGGGACTCAGGATCTCGCTTATTTTCATGATCGTTGCTGTTGCGGATTTTGCATATCAGAAGTTCAAGTTTGCAAAAGACATGCGAATGACCAAGCAGGAGGTCAAGGAAGAGTTCAAGAACCAGGAAGGTAATCCCGAGATCAAGGGACGTATCAGACAGAAGATGCGTGAAGCGAGCCAGAGGCGTATGATGCAGGCTCTTCCCCAGGCTGATGTCGTTATCACAAACCCGACTCACTATGCCGTAGCCCTTAAGTATGATCAGGATATCGCTCCTGCGCCTTTTGTGATCGCAAAGGGCGAGGATTATCTGGCTCTTAAGATAAAGGAAGTGGCAAAAGAGTATAACATCGAGATCGTTGAGAACAAGCCTCTCGCGCGAATGCTCTATGCCAATGTAAATATTGACGATCAGGTCCCTCCGGAGCTCTACAGTGCCGTAGCGGACGTTTTAGCCTACGTATACCACATACAGGGCAGAATATAGATTAAAAGCAACAGAAAGGAGGAGTGGACGTGAAGATGCCAAAGGCCGATGTCGGCATAGCTTTATATGTGCTTTCAGCATTTGTTATGTTCATCATCTCTGTACCATCATGGCTGCTTGATGTTCTGTTAGCACTTAACATATCTATCGCGTTTACAATCCTCTTTACATGTATGTTCATAAAGGAAGTACTGGACATATCCTACTTCCCGACCATACTTCTTTTCACGACCATCTTCAGGATTGCTCTTAACGTTTCATCAACCAAGCTTATCCTGAGGACAGGCAATCCCGGAAACGTAGTATCGACCTTCGGTGAATATGTCGGCGGAGGCGATCTTATCATAGGAACCATAGTATTCATCATACTGATACTCATTCAGTTCATGGTAATAAACAAAGGTTCTGAAAGAGTAGCTGAAGTAACCGCAAGATTTACCCTTGATGCAATGCCAGGTAAGCAGATGGCAATCGATGCCGATCTTAATACCGGTGCGATAACCGATGCCGAGGCAAAGATAAGAAGAGACAAGATACAGCAGGAGTCAAGCTTCTTCGGAAGCATGGACGGTGCTGTTAAGTACGTTAAGGGAGATGCTGTCGCAGGTCTTATCATAACAGCGGTAAACGTTATAGGCGGCATAGCTCTGGGTGTTACCAGACAGGGAATGG
>JAGCXJ010000319.1 GCA_017961385.1 Lachnospiraceae bacterium | reverse complement strand
GCATATTCAAACGTGATGAACATGAGCGCGAGGCTGTACATGCGTATCTCAACATAGTATGAAGAAAGACAAGGCAGGGTGACTATTAGGAATGCAAACAGAGTCGTCGCAGTCCCGTTAAGCCTCTTCTTTCCCCGTATGATTGCAAATATCAGCAGAGTTATCACAGGAATGCATGATGCAACCTTGGATGCCTGTATGACATCCAGTCCGAAAAAGCCAAAAAATTTCATGCATATCTTCAGATATATATAGTAAAGAGGCGGATGTACATCTCTGGATGCCATCTCAATAAGCTCATCCATCCTAAGCTGAGCAAATCTGACAGAGAATACTTCGTCGTACCATATGTCAGAGCTTTTTATCATCCCCAATATCATAAAGACTATGAGAATTGTATACATCTGTATGAGCCCCATCAGGTAGCTTAGGGGATTTTTTGATATGACCTTTTTTTCACTCATAACGATTATTTTATCATATATCAGTCTCTTATTCCAACTGCAGCGGCTTTTGTGTAACTTACAGACATTTGTTTGTTCAAACTGTTTTTATATACAAAAAAGACAACAGACGTATCTGTTGTCTTTAAAACCCATTAATTGCAGATGATTATACACGGCTTAAGTATTCGCCTGTACGTGTATCAATCTTGATAACATCATCCTGGTTAACAAAGAGCGGAACTGCTACTGTTGCACCTGTTTCAACTACAGCGGGCTTTGTTGCACCTGTAGCTGTATCACCCTTAAAGCCGGGCTCTGTATCAGTTACAACAAGTTCAACGAACATAGGAGGCTCAACTGAGAATACGTTTCCATTGTATGAGCATACCTTGCACATATCATTCTCTTTAACAAACTTGAGAGCATCCCCAACATTATCCTTGTTGATAGCCAACTGCTCAAAGTTCTCTGTATCCATGAAGTAGTAAAGATCGCCATCACTGTAAAGATACTGCATATCTTTTCTGTCTATACGTGCTGTAGGGCATTTTTCTGTAGGACGGAAAGTCTTTTCAACAACACCGCCTGAGATGATATTCTTAAGCTTTGTTCTAACAAATGCCGCACCCTTGCCTGGCTTAACATGCTGGAATTCTATAATCTGGTATACATTGCCTTCATACTCAATAGTAACACCATTTCTGAAGTCACCTGCAGAAATCATAATTTATCCTCCTAAAATCACTTTTAACACTAAATCCTATAATATATTATACTATTGTCTTTTGTTGCGCAACAATTTTTTTCAAATTAGACGCCCTGACAATCAAATGCCGGAATAAAGCTTTCAAGCGCCACTTCTCCATCCTGGATAAAACCGTTGGTGATCCCGATCATCAACGCATGATCAGTAACCTTTTTGTATTCTCTTTTGGTAAGTCTCCTGTTAAGTTCCGGATACTCCTTTATCATTTTTAGTGGAGTATACTGACTCATGATCGATATGTATATATCATCCTTAAATGTCTCATAAAGCGAGTCGATAACCCGAATTGAATCATTTGTATGACCGGGTAAAACCATATGTCTTACTATGACTCCGCTTTTTATAATGCCTTTATCATCAAATGAACACTTTTTAGTCTGTCTTAGCATCTCTGCTATAGCCTTCATAGCGATCTTATGATAGTTTGGTGATGACGAAAAACGCATTGCCAGATCTTCATCATAGTACTTGCAGTCCGGAAGATATACATCTATAAGCCCGTCAAGATTTTTTAGCGCATCAACACTCTCATAGCCTGATGTATTATACACAATCGGAAGATCAAATCCATCATCTTTTGCCATAATTATGGCTTTTTTTATCTGATCAGAAAAATGAGTCGGAGTTACAAGGTTTATATTGTTCGCTCCCTTTTCCTTAAGTTCAAAGAATATCTGTACAAGTCTCTCTGCACTGATATCTCTGCCGCTCATCCCTCTTGATATCTCCATGTTCTGGCAGAATATGCATCTTAAGTTGCAGCCAGAGAAAAAGACGGTCCCTGAGCCGTTATCTCCCGATATACATGGTTCCTCCCACATATGCAGCGATGCTCTGGCTACTCTTAATGTATCATTTGATGCACAAAATCCCTGTTTTATGCTTCGGTCAATATTGCATTGCCTGGGGCAGATATTACAATTCATGATATAATCTCATGCTTTTTCAAATAGGGCTTTAGAACTACATTTTCAAGCATTCTCTTAAGCACTATTTGAATCTCGTCAGTGGATTTGTCTATCGGCATAACCAGACATGATCTCATGCCTGCCATATTGGCTCCCCAGATATCTGTAAATATCTGATCGCCGACAACAAGAACCTGTGACGGGGTTAGATTCATCATTTCAGCAGCCTTAAGATACCCTCCTTTATTTGGTTTTGATGCCTTGCAAAGGTAAAGAGCACCAATCTTTTCGTTAAACATCTCTACACGTTCTTTTCTGTTGTTTGAAAGGAAAAATATCTTGTAGCCTATGTTTTTAAGCCTGTCCATGAGTTTGAGCGCTCGTTCATCGGCAGGAGCTCCATGCGGTACAAGCGTGTTATCAAGATCGTATATGATCCCTCTGTAACCTAGGTCATACAGTTTTTCATAATCGATTACATATGAGGATTCATAGTATTGTGTTGGATATAAAGAATCAAAAAGCATATAGATATCTCGCATCAAAAAAAGTCGTACTCATTATGAGTACGACCTATTATATCATAAAATAATCAGTTCGTGGCTATAACCCTTCCATCCTCGGAATTAAATATATCTTTGCTGCTACCAACAAAATACTGATAATCCTGAAGGATTGAATCCTGTCTCATCATCGAAATTGCCTGTTCCATATCAAGAAGCGACAGATCCTTGTCCTTGCCTATATAGCCAAAATCATTATTTTTATTAAATGAGAGCGATACTTCATTCGGATCAATGCTTCTAGGACGTCTGTCTTCAATAGGCTCTATGGTCACCGAAGGCTTTGCTGCATCGGGATTTTCTTTAGCTATAGCAGGTTCAGGCTTGGTCGCATCAACTCTCGGAATATCGTTTATACGATAATCCTGCATATATCTGAAGCTGTCATTGATATTCATAGCCATGATATGCACCGCCTTTCCATAGATTTATACTTCTCATTACATATATCGGACAGTTTATACAGATATATTAGTCAATCCTGCACTTTTTAGCAACTCTTTTGTGTATTCGTGTTTCGGATGCTCATAAATCTCGCTTCTGTAGCCCTGTTCAACGATCACTCCGGACTTCATTACAAGTATCCTGTCGCACATCTGATGAACCACTCTAAGATCATGAGATATGAATAAAAAGCTGATTCCCATATCCTTATGAAGCTTATCCATCAGCTTTAAAACCTCTGCCTGTATGGTAACATCAAGTGCCGATACAGGTTCATCGGCTATTATGAGTCTGGGTCTTAGCATGAGTGCTGTCGCTATACATACACGCTGTCTCTGACCGCCTGAAAGCTCTGAAGGATATCTTGACAGATATTCGACTCCCAGCCCGACCTTAGTTATCATCTCTTCTGCAAGTCTTCTTCTGTCTTCGGGTGACATATCTGTAAGATTCCTTATAGGCTCTTCCATGATAAGACCGACTTTTCTGGCCGGATTTAATGAACCGTACGGATCCTGAAATATCATCTGGGTGTTCGGATATTTCTGGGTGATCGTTCCGCTGTCAGGCTTTTGAAGACCTATTATCGTCTTAGCAAGAGTAGATTTGCCACAGCCTGATTCTCCGACAAGTCCCAGGATCTCTCCTTCTCTGATATCTATAGAAACATGTTTTAATACATCGACTGTTTCTTTTTTTCGTCCGTTTTTCCTTGTAAATGATACACAGACGTCTCTGACTTCTACCATGTTTTCAATATCATCAGTATCATCTTTGACCTTTTCGCACTTCGGGATAGCTGAGATCAGCTTTTTTGTATATTCCTCTTTGGGCGATTCAAATATGGTCTTTACATCTCCGGCTTCCACCACATATCCGTTTTTCATAACAAGAACTCTGTGGCAAAGCTGGCTTACAAGGCTAAGATCGTGGCTTATAAAAAGAATAGCCGTATTCTTCTCTTTGTTTATCTTCTTTAAAAGCTCTACGATCTGACTCTGTACCGTAACATCCAATGCGGTCGTCGGTTCATCCGCAATGAGCAGTTTCGGATTCCCTATAGTGGCTGCAGCTATCATCACACGCTGCCTCATTCCTCCCGAAAGCTCATGAGGATAGGAATCATATACTCTCTCAGGATCATCTAGTTCAACATCAGCCAGTGCTTTCAAGGCTCTTTCTTTTCTCTCCAAAGGTGTCATCTGCGTATGGATCTTTAACGACTCCTCTACCTGCCATCCGATCTTTTTGACCGGGTTTAAAGATGTGAGCGGCTCCTGAAATATCATGCATATCTCGTCACCCTGAAGGTCACGAAGTTCGCTTCTTGGACAGTCCAAGATATCCTTTCCCTCAAACCTGATCGTTCCTCTCTTTTTCATATCGTGTCTGCTAAGCAAACCCGCTATGGCAAGTGCAGACATGGATTTGCCTGAGCCTGATTCTCCGACCAGTCCGACTATCTCTCCGCATTCCATATCAAGATCAAAATCAAACACTACAGTCTCGGGTATGAGATGATCGTGGAATTCTATATTCAGATCTTCAACATGCAACAGTTTTTCCACGCTACTTTATCTCCTTGCTCAGAAGTGAAAATCCAAGAATTATCATAACAATAGTACAACCCGTAAACAAAACGTATCCCGCATTCGTAAACATATATGCCTGCGCTTCGCTAAGCATTCGTCCAAGACTTGCATCCGGCGGCTGAACACCGATACCCAAAAAGCTGAGTCCTGCTTCCGCTAAAATGGCATTGTTGAATCCTATCATCACCGAGCTTAAGAGCACTGTCCTTGTATTTGGCAGTATATGTACAAACATGATCCTAAGATCACTTGCTCCGGCAAGACGAGCAGCTTTCACATAATCAAGATTCTTTATCCTGATATATTCGCTCCTTACTATTCTTGCATAACTTGGTACAAAGGCTATACCAAGAGCTAACATGACCTGATATTTGCCTGTTCCCAGCAAAGATACCATGACAAGAGCAAGTAACAGACTCGGAAATGCCAGTGCGACATCATTGATCCTCATTAAAGCCTCATCTATGATCCCACCGAAATATCCGGTAAAAGCACCAATAGCCGTTCCTATGATACTTCCGAACGCAACAGTACCTACAGCGATCAGAAGTGTGATACCGCTTCCAGCCATGATCCTGCTGAATATATCCCTTCCGAAATTATCACATCCGTAAATATGTCTTATGCTCACTCCCGCCAGCTTAAGAGAACTGTTCATGGCTTCCGGATCATACGGAGTCCAGATAAGTCCGATAAGAGCGGGTACAAGAGTTACAGCAAGCAAAACACTTCCCAGTATTAAATTGAAACTGATCTTTTTCTGTTTCATTTAATCCTTGACCCTCGGATCTACGAGCTTATAAATTATGTCAACCAATAGGTTGCTTACTATCACTACACATGCGATCAGCATGATTATTGCGATGACAACCGGATAATCCCTGTTCTGTATCGATGTTAATAGTATCCTTCCAAGTCCCGGGATACCAAATACCTGCTCTATGATGATACTCCCGGCGATCATATCCGCGAGAGCCATTCCTAAAAATGTTATTGTAGGTATTGATGCATTTTTAAGCATATGTCCGAAAAATACCGTCTTGCTCTTGTTTCCTCTGCTGTAGGCAGTTCTGACATAATCCTTCTTTTTTTCCGCATTAAGTGATGAATATAGCAGATTGAGCACCATCGCACTCTTTGGAAGCGCTATCGCAAGTGACGGAAAAAACATAAAGCCAAAGAAACGTGAGGGGCTTATCTTAACGCTCACAAAGCCTCCCGGTGTGAACATCTTTAAAGTCATGCCGAATATAAGGGTAATGAGTATACCTGAAAAGAACGGCGGTATGGCCATTGTTATCTGATTTATTATCTGAATCACTTTATCTATCGCAGTTCCTTCTTTATATGAAGCATATACTCCGAGCGGAACTGAAATGATGACCATGAGCACCATAGAATAAAGCATAAGTGTAAGTGTTATCGGCAGCTTGTCTGCGATCATGGATGTCACAGTCATGCTGTAACTGTAACTTTTTCCAAAATCACCTCTGATCGCACTCGCAAGCCATTCAAAGTATCTGACTGCAAGTGGTCTGTCTAACCCCATCTGATGTCTAAGTGAAGCAAGTGCCGCTTCTGTTGCGTTCGTACCAAGGCGTGACAGCGCAGGGTCTCCCGGTATCAGTGAAAAAGCCACAAAAACAAGGAGAGACACTATAAATAACGTTATTATACAGCTAAGTACTTTTTTCAAAACGTATTTCACAGCGTCTCTCCTTTATGTTTTATTTTTTTGCCTACTTAACGTAGAGCTTTGAAAAATCCATTACATACAACGGATAGAATTCATATCCGCCAAACTTCTTGTTTACAGCCACCAGATTCGGAAGATCCTGAATGTATACATTTGCTGCATCCTCTGAGAGGATCTTCTCACAGGTCTTGTACTTTTCAGTACGTACATTATCATCCACGGTAGCAATCGCTTCAGCGTATACCTTATCATATTCCGGATTGCTGTAATTGATGAAGTTCTTTCCGGAATCACTGACAAATCGTCCAAGCATAGCGCTTGCGGTAAGTGTTGAAGCATCAACACCTACAACAGTTGTCTCAAAGTTACGTCCGATATAAACGTCATTCAGCCATGTATCCCATTCAACGAGATTGATATTGGCTGTAACTCCTATCTTCTTAAACTGTTCCTTTAAGACCTGAGCCGTATCAACATGCTGCTGATAGTTGCTCGCAACTGTGATCGTAAACTCAAATCCGTCAGGATATCCTGCCTCGGCAAGAAGCTTTTTGGCCTTATCGATATCAGTGTTATAGGTATCATTGAGTTCCTTCATGTAATACTTGCCAAATGCGGGGAACATGCTCGAACCGGTCTCTGTTCCTTTTCCGTCTGACACGAAATCCATGATCTCCTGAATATCGACCGCATAGCAGAGTGCCTGACGCACTTTTGTGTTGTTTAAAGGCTCAACACTGTTATTGATATACAGAGCCTGGACGAGGTTCATGGTACCTTCATATACATCGAACTTATCAGAAAGCTGTGCTGCCTGAGTTGTAGAGAGTCTTGCCATAAGATCGATCGAACCGCCCTCGAGATTCATAACGATAGTATCAGCATCAGATACGATCTTAAGTACAACTGTCTTGATCTTTGCCTTGTCACCCCAGTAGTCATCAAAACTCTCAAGTATTATATTCTCCTGAGGTGAGCGTGATACATACTTGTAAGGGCCTGTTCCGATAGGCTGTGTAGATGCATCAAGATGATCTGCAGGAAGTATTGCTGCCGTCATATTCGGAAGGAAGTCAGTATCAGACTCCTTCAGCACTACTTCGATCGTCTTGTCATCCGGTGTATTGATCTCTTTTACGGCTGAAAAAGCCGCTACCAAGGGCTCACCACTCTCGGTACCGGCACATTTATCAAGTGAAGCTTTGACATCCTGTACCGTAACCTTGCTTCCGTTGTGAAACTTAACGCCCTCTCTGAGTGTGAACGTGTAGACCGTTCCGTCCTCGTTAATGCTGTAATCACTTGCTACGGCAGGTATCAAATCACCATTGCTATTCGGTTTTACCAAACCTTCGAATACGTTAAATAATACCTCTCTCGTTCCTGCCCCTTCTGCAATATGGGGGTCAAGACTGTCGTCAAGATCCTGAGGTATGCCAATAGTGATCAAAGAATCAGCGTCTGCTGAGCCTGCCTTGCCGCCTGCGCATGCGCACAGTGCAGTAGTCATAGCAAAGATTAGCAACATCACAAGGAATCTCTTAGTAAAATTCCTCATAATATTCTCCTTTTCTTTGAATAAACTGTGTGCCTAAAAAGGCACCGGAAGATTTCCTCTTCCAGTGCCTATTATCCGTTTTATAGATGGTTGTTGTCAAGTTTTTTTACAGATACAATCATTATCTTGCTACGTCTTATCACATCGTATCAGTCATAACGCAAATATGATAGCAGATTTTCATCAAGGATCTGTATACTGTCTGTGTGTGCCTTCAATACCAGTTTCAAGCCGTGTTTTTCAGCCAGATCGATTGCTTCCTTAGTAGCGACTGACTTTGAAACAACGACCGGGATTCTTGCGTTTACAACCTTTTGTATCATATCGACAGGAACTCTTCCGGATGTAAAAAGAATACACTTGGTAAGATCTGTATCCGTAAGCACGCCATATCCCACGGTCTTATCAACTGCATTATGCCTCCCGATGTCTTCACACGAAAAGAGGATCTTTTCATCTTTTGAAAGGATGCAGGAATGTGTACAAGAAGTAATATCATGAATAGGCATATCCTTTTCAAATTTCTTTGTGAGTGAAAATATCCATTCAAGACTGAAATCCGGCACTGATTTAGCATCAGTCATTTCCTGATGGCACCTGTCACTTCGAAGTGTCACCTGTGCCGTCTTCTCATCATCGGAAAAGATGATCTTTTCAATATCATCTGCTTTTGATATATATCCGTCGGTATAGAGCCTTCCTGCCACAAGTTCCCGCAGATTACTCTTAGTACATATAAAACTGATCTCATCCCTGCCGTTGATCGAGATCTTAAGAGCATGTTCATTCAAAAGGTAAGTATCGGCTTTTTTACAGTTCCCATCAGCATATAATACCGTACTCTCGTATTTTCTTATAAGTCCCTTATCGTATTCCTTCATGTTTAACCTCTTTTTGATTATATGTTATAATGGTTTTCGCAGATCGCTGATATAAAACAGTCATCCATGCCTTACCAAAAGGAGCATCATAATGAAGACTCATAAACTGCGAGCATTTATCTTCATGGCGTTATGCTGTGATCTTGGTCTGTTTGCCAAAAAGCTCATTGCACCTGCAGCAAATTTCATAACGGAATTTCTTCATATCCCCGGAGGTATCGCCACCAGTTTTTCTCTGATGTTTCTTATAGTCGCATCATCGATAATCCGGTTTTTCGGCTGTGCAACACTGATGGCTGTCGTACAGAGTATACTGGCACTATGCTTTGGCATGACAGGGAGCATGGGTATTCTTGCACCGATCGGATATATCATCCCTGGTATCATCATAGATGTGATACTCTTTTTGTTCAGAAAAAAAGAAAAGGATATCTCTTTAGCCATCATGATCGCATCGATACTGGCATCGGTCAGTGCATGCCTGACTGCCAATATGATCGTATTTCGTCTGACCGGTATCATTCTTTTACTTTATGTTTTTGTATCAGCAACAAGCGGCTCGATCTGTGCTATACTGGCAAATGAGCTGGTAAGGAGATTAAAACCGATAATACTCTCACCAAAGGAGCTGTCATGAAAAAAAGAAATATCACTATTATTGTTGTACTGCTTATCATAACTGCCATTATCGCAGCCATCTATCTGCTTGGACGAAATTATGTTCCAAAAGGAAAGGTAAGTATCGTATTTAATGAAAAGTCTGTCTCAGTCGATCCCTTTAAAGCTGCTAGCGTTAATGTAAATGGCACTACAGTAAACGGCAAGGGAAAGGAAAAGGAGATATCAACGACCGGAGTGACTCTGTTAAGCGTCATACAAATGGCAGGTGTATCTGACAGCGATTTTTCAAAAGCTCTGGTAGTCTCATCTGATGAATACTCAGCCGAGTTAACATCAGCTGAGATCCTAGATCCTGATATCGCATTTCTTATAAAATCTGCCAATGATGACGATACAGAAAGCATCAAACTCAGTGTTTTCGGTGACAGTGATTCAAAGCGTCAGGTTAAAAATGTCGAAAGAATAGAGCTTAAATGACAGTATGCTCAAAACATACTGTCATTTAATGCTTCATAAAAATCCTCTTTTGTATTAATATTTCTCAATACCTTTTCATTTAATGAAGTACCTTCCATAGGGATATACCTGGTCGGAAGGAGTGAAAAGATCTCACGAAGCCTGTATCTTTTTTCAGATATCAGTTCATCTATTACAGTGAATGCATTCTTTCTATACACTGCACAAAGCGGTTCAATCTTCTCTTCATGAGTCATAACATAGCAATCATAATCAGACGATACGTATCCTAAAATGTGATCAACGATATCCCTACTAACAAACGGCATATCAACCGCACAGATAAAAACATACTCTTCTTTTGCCGCCTTAAGGATCTGCCTGATCCCTTCCATCGGACCAACCCTTGTATTCTCATCATAAACAGTCTTAAACCCCAGTTCTTCGTAAGATGTGTTTTTTCCTGCTGATATTATGATCTCCGAATAATGATCCAGTTCTTTTATGATCCTTTCAATAAACCGTTCATTCCCGATCTGCATCAAAGCCTTATCGCTTCCCATGCGGGTACTCTTACCACCCGCCAGGATACCTATAGAAATATTGAGACTCATTGAAGCTTTCCTATACTAACGGCACAAACCTTGTATTCCGGGATCCTTGCAAACTCATCAAGCGCTCCATTTGTTATCACGTTTACCGGTGAATCCTCAAAATGGAACGGCATCCAGGTCTCACCCTGTGAAACCTTGCGTCCGACATGCGCCGTAGCCGTGATCTCTCCTCTTCTGCTTTTTACGCTTATTCGCTCACCGTTTGAGATCATTAATCTGTCGGCATCTTTATAATTTATCTCTATGAATCCCTCACCTGCAATATCCATAAGTCCTTTAGATCTGCTGGTCATCGCTGCCGCATTGTACTGATACAGTATTCTTCCGGTCATTAAAATGAACGGGTATTCCTCATCAGGAAGTTCCTGAGATTCCTTGTAATCCACGGCATAGAGCAAAGCTCTTCCTCTTACAGGATGACCTGCATGCATTATAGGTGTTCCGGGTTTGTCTTTGTCACGACACGGCCACTGAAGGCTCTCTCCACCGTCGAGTCTTTCATGTGATATGCCTCCAAAGCTCGGTGTAACAGATGCTACTTCATCCATTATCTGAGCACTCGTAAGTTTCTTCTGCTCATAGCCCATTGCATTCATCAGATCGATGATTATATCAGTATCAAGTCTGGCTTCACCCACAGGTTCGACCGCTTTTCGTATCCTTTGCACACGTCTCTCTGTATTTGTAAATGTGCCTTCCTTTTCGGCATAGCTTACACCCGGAAGGATAACATCAGCATACTGAGCAGTCTTTGTCATGAACAGTTCCTGTATAACGAAAAAATCAAGACTTTCAAGAGCCTTTATTATATGATGTGTATCGGGATCCGAAACAACCGGATCTTCGCCGCATATATACAGACCTTTTATCTTTCCTTCTATCGCTGCAGGGAAAACTTCCGTTGCTTTAAGACCTGGCTTGGGATTAAGCTTAATCCCCCATGCATTCTCAAACTTTTGTCTTATCTCATCATTATCCACCTTCTGATATCCCGGATAATCGGTAGGCAATGCACCCATATCACAGGCACCCTGAACATTGTTCTGACCGCGCAGAGGATTTACTCCACATCCGCTCTTTCCGATCTTGCCGCAAAGAACCGCCATATCAGACATACACATAACACCTTCAGTACCTGTAGAATGCTCTGTAACACCAAGGCAGTATATGATCGGTGCCTTATCTGCCGTTGCGTACATCCTTGCAGCTTCTATAAGACAATCCGGATCTATGTGACATATCTCTCCAACCTTCTCCGGTGTGTATTTTTCAACAACGCTCTTTAATTCATCAAAGTTCTCGGCATTTTCATTTATGTAATCGTGATCGATAAGATCTTCTTTTATCATCACATGCATCATACCGTTTGCAAATGCAACATTTGTTCCCGGTCTGATCTTAAGATGAATATCCGCCTGTTTTGCAAGTCCTATCTCTCTTGGATCTACAACGATAAGTCTGGCACCGTTCTTTACGGCTTTTCTTATCTGCATACCTACCACAGGATGTGCTTCTTCCGGATTTGAACCTACAAGCAGAATACAATCAACATCGTGCGTGATGTCATGGATCGGATTTGTCATTGCCCCCGATCCGAGCGTCTTTGCAAGTCCTGCAACGGTTGCAGAATGACAGACTCTGGCACAGTTATCCGTATTATTCGTACCAAAACAGGTTCGAACCATCTTCTGTACCATATATATGTCTTCGTTTGCGGAACGAGAGCATGCAAAACCGGCCAGCGATTCACTGCCATACTTTTCCTTTATCTCAAGTAAGCGTTTGGCTGTATAGCCAATGGCCTCTTCCCAGCTTGCCTCTCTGAATTGACCGGTGCTCCTGTCTTTTATAAGAGGTTTTGTGAGTCTGTCTTTTGAATGTATAAAGTCAAAGCTTCCGGAACGCCCCTTTACACATAATCTGTAATGGTTTGAAGGACCGTTTGCAGGCTCTACGTTAACAACCTCGTTATCCTTGACAACAAGATAATACTGGCAGCCTGTTGCACAGTGAGGACAGGTGGTGAGTACCTTCTTCACCTCCCATTCACGGTATTTTTCTTCTCTCTTTAATGTTAGTGCACCTGTAGGACATACACTTGCGCAGTTACCGCATGTTTCACATCCGGTCTCTTTGTAATCATCTCCGAAAGGCGCATCAACTATATGCAGAGTACCAGTTCGACTGTTTTTCAGAGCACCGTTACAAGCTATATTGTGACATACACTTATACATCTTAAACAGTGGATGCATTTACTCGGATCATAACAGATATAAGGATTGGAATTGAGCAAAGGCTGCTTTCCTTCGATCTTGGCGCGATTACCAGCATGTTCCGCATGTCTTATATCATATCTGTTACACAGGCTCTGAAGCTCACATGTTCCGTTTGCCGGACAGCTCATGCAATCCTGATTATGGTTGCTGAGTATAAGCTTGAGCATATCCTTTCTGTAATCTGTAAGTCTCTCAGATTCAGTATTTATTATCATGCCATCCTTTACTTTCGTACGGCATGCCGGCAACAGATTATCGTATCCTTGTACTTCAACTACACACAGACGGCATGATCCGATATCGGATACTCCTTCAAGATAACACAAAGTAGGTACATATATGCCGTTATCCTTTGCAACATCAAGTATGGTCGCATCTTTCTTTACTTCATAGTCAGTTCCGTTTATTGTGATATTTACCATTCTCCTCTGCCCCCTTCCATAACGCCGCATCCGTAGTGGTCACAGCGGAGACATCTTCCTGCTTCTCTCATGGCTTCTTCATAAGTCATTGACAGTTCTATATGATCAAAATTGGTCCGTCTCTCAAACGGATCCTTCTCCTCTATCTCTGCTCTTCCCGTTGGAACACAGGGATTCGGATAAGCAGGCGGAATGATAGTTTCTTTACTAACCTTGTGATGATATCCAAGGTACTCATCTATGTTGTAAGCCGCAACCTGTCCGGCAGCTATCGCATTTATGGCAGTTGAAGGTCCGGTCACGCAATCACCGCCCGAGAAGATGCCATCCATCTTGCTGACCATACATGTCTCATCTGCCAGTATCCTTCCACGATTAACAGGAACGCCTTCGTTTTCAAAATCAGCAACATCGCTTCTTTGACCGACACCAAGGATCAGATAATCACATTTGAATCTGTAAGGATAGTTGCTCGAATGCTCGGTAGTCATCATTCCGTAGTCATCATACTCAGCCAGTATCTCAGGCTGCAGCCATACTGCCCTGACTTCATTGGTGTCATTATCAGCTTCTATATTTAGGAAGCTTAAAAGAGTACGGAACCTGACTCCTTCCTGCATAGCTCCTTCGATCTCGCTTTGAAGCGCAGTATAATCATCTCTCTTTCGCGTGAATACATGAATACTCTCTGCATTTAAACGTACAGCTGTACGAGCCGCATCCATCGCAACATTTCCGCCTCCAATAAGTACAACCTTCTTGCCTGAAAGATCAGGTGCATTTCCGTTTGCTACTGCCTGCAGAAAATCAGCCGCAGGGATGACATTCTTAGCATCGGCGTTTTCCATAGGCATCCTGTTTCCCAGCTGAGCTCCCAATCCCAGGTATACAGCATCGAACTGTTCTCTGAGTTCCTTAAAGCTGATATCACGCCCTATTTTTGTATTGCAATATACCTTGATATCACCTGATGCAATGATCGCATTTATATCCTGATCAAGCCTTTCCTTTGGAAGTCGATACTCAGGTATGCCGTATCTTAACATTCCTCCAAGTTTTTCATGTTCTTCATATATGGCAATTTCATGACCCATGAGTGCAAGGAAGTATGCAGCTGTCATACCTGTCGGGCCACCGCCGACCACTGCTATCTTCTTTCCTGTCTTTACGTTGACCTTAGGTGTTCCAACCTTGTCGACTGGTGCCTGATCCACTGCATATTTCTTCAAGCCTCTGATATTTAAAGGAGCATCAACAAGAGTTCTTCTGCATTTTCTCTCGCAGGGATGCTCACATACCATCGCGCAGGCTGTCGGAAAAGGATTGCTGTTCCTTATTACCTTGACAGCACCTTCATAATCTCCCTCTTTTATCATCGCTATATAACCGGGAACATCTACGTGTGCAGGGCACATAGAGATACACGGAACTGTTTGTATATCATTCTCAGCACATCTTCCGTTTAATATATGGCTTCTGTATTCATCTTCAAATTCGCTCAGTGAATCAAGAATAAGATTCGCACCCACAACACCAACCGCGCAGTCGGCACAAGCAGCTATCATCTGACATTTGCTTTTCATCTGCTCAAGAATCTCTTCGGTCGCATCACCGTTTAAAATACTCTTGAGCATGTAATCGATCTCAGATAATCCGTCCCTGCATGGTACACATTTACCGCAGGACTGACTCATAGATATGTGCAATAAAGACCTGTATAAGGCCAGAGGACACATCCCCGGCGGATATGATGTCATTCTCGAACGAAATTTACGAAGAACAACATCGATACGTTCATTCATGTTTCCACGTTTTGCAAGTTTGCGCATACTGTTCCACTCCTTCTTTAGCCTTTTTGCATAGCAAAAACGACAAACGACTAATCTAATAGGAATATTATATCACGTTGTTAATATCATTAGTATTATTTTAAGAACGTACGCAAAATAAAAGATGCCCTTCTTTTCAAAGGGCACCTCGGGAGGTTCTTTTCGGTGTAGTTTACATGCCTATTTTGTCGTCATGACACTCTTAAGTTCATCCATGAAGGTATTGATATCCTTAAACTCACGGTAAACAGATGCAAATCTTACATATGCAACTGCTTCAAGATCCTTAAGCTTATTCATCACAAGCTCGCCGATCACCTGGCTGGGTATCTCTTTCTCCTCCATGTTAAATATCTCAGTCTCAACTTCGTCGATCAACTGGTTGATCTGAGCGGCACTGATAGGTCTCTTATGACAAGCACGGAGAACGCCTGCCTCGATCTTCGATCTGTCATAAGCCTCTCTGTTGTTATCCTTTTTAATGATAATCAACGGAATGGTCTCTACCTTTTCGTATGTTGTGAACCTCTTTCCGCACTCGTCACACACACGACGCCTTCTTATAGAATTATTGTCCTCTTCCTGTCTGGAATCAATAACTCTATTGTTTTCATGACCTCAAAATGGGCACTTCATAGTCCTACCTCCGCTTAAGAAAAATGAATGAAAACTAAATCTCTATACATTAATTGACATAATTATAATAAACATAATTCTTTATGTCAACCCTTTTTACACAATATTTTGGAGATTTTTCCTTATTTTTCGCGTATTGTTACATTATCTGGTATGGATTGATCATAGTTAACCTATGCATTATGTAAATTGTGCACAAGATATAAAAAGAGCTCCCTGTCTAGGAGCTCTGATAATTTTCTTATTTCTTCTGCAAGAAATCCGGAATCTTAAGCTGGTTTTCTTCAACCTTGCTCTTGATATCAGCCGGACGCTGTAACTGTGACGTAAAGTTTGTTCTGGGGGTAGGAATTGTTCCTGTAGCACCGCCTATCGAAGCAGGTCTTTGCTGAGCATTGGGTGTAACCTGTCTTGCAACACCGCTCATAGGCATCTGCTGCTGAATAGGTCTCTGCATTCCTGCCGTACCGGGACGAGTGCTGAATATACGCATATCCTGACTCATATTCTGCTCGATACCTGTTGCTATAACAGTTATCTTACATGTATCAGGTTCACTTGCATCATACATGCATCCGAAGATAACGTTGATATCCGAACCAGTTAATGACTGAATATAATTAGCTGCATCATCCGCATCAAACATTGAGATATCGCCTGTAACGTTAAGGATGACATCCGTAGCGCCTGTGATCGTAGTCTCAAGAAGCGGAGACTCAACTGCCTGCTTAACGGCTTCGATAGCCTTGTCCTCGCCTTTTCCTTCACCTATACCGATATGAGCGATACCCTTGTCTCTCATAACAGTCTGAATATCAGCAAAGTCAAGGTTGATAACTGAAGGAACATTGATCAGATCCGTTATTCCCTGTACTGCCTGCTGCAATACCTGATCAGCCTTCTTTAAAGCATCAGGCATTGTTGTTTTTCTATCTACTATCTCATAAATCTTATCGTTTGGTATTACGATAAGAGTATCTACGCTCTCTCTGAGTTTCTCAAGGCCGGCAAGCGCATTGGTCATACGTGTCTTTGCCTCAAAACGGAAAGGCTTTGTAACAACACCTACAGTAAGGATACCCATATCCTTGGCGATCTTTGCAACGATCGGAGCCGCTCCGGTTCCTGTTCCGCCGCCCAT
>JAGCXJ010000318.1 GCA_017961385.1 Lachnospiraceae bacterium | reverse complement strand
GATAAGAGTCTTATAAATGAACCGGTATTTGCCGAGCTTGGAAAGAAGTACGGAAAATCTCCCGCACAGATCATTCTCCGCTGGCACACTCAGATGGGATTTGTGGTGATCCCCGGCAGCAAGAATGTGGATCATATCAAAGATAATCTCAACATTCTCGATTTTAAGCTGACGGACGAAGAGATGGCTAAGATAGCGGAGCTTGATAAGAATGAGAGATATTATCACAGGACAGATGAGCAGCTTAAACAGTTTGCAGGCTGGAGACCTGATTTTGAAAAGGGTTGAGGTGAAGATCAGTGAAGATGAAAACATTATCTGTTGACAGATTTATCAGGGGGCCCTTGTATTTGCCCTTATGAGCATCCGATGCTCATATAAAACGATATCTGTTGAGAAGGTGGATATCCAATCGGAAGTTAAAACTCCGATGCAAGGAGGATCCGCAGATGTAATGACAGACAGCTGCCCATCCGATATAATGGGTGGGCAGCCAAATATAAATATGGAGGTAACAGTCATGAACAAGTATGTTTCGCTGGATAAGCGAAGTAAGAAGGCGCAGCGTGAGTATCACGCAAAGCAGAGACGCACCTGGGGTGAACTTAATCCCGTGACAAGGAGCGTACCGAGCGGAAAGACCTACAATCGAAAGAAGGAAAAGCAGAGGTTGCTACGTGCCAGTGGCACGTGTTCAGCAACGACCGAAGCGAAGCGGAGACCGGCAAAGAGTTCAGAAATGGATTTGATGCCGATCTTTTTTTGCAAAATTATATATATTTTGCTTGACTATGACGTAACGTAATAGTTTATGATGTAATCACACGTGAAGGAGATGATAGCCATGAAGACAGTAAATGAAGTGAGTAAGCTGACAGGAGTGAGTATACGCACACTGCAGTATTACGATAAGATAGGGCTCTTAAAACCGGCGGAGTATACCGAGTCCGGATATCTTCATTACGAACCATTTCTCGTTGAATAGTAGCCTTCAAAATGTTAGATTTATTCCGGTAGCACATGGCCCGGGAGGAGACAACTGCAATGAATGAGAGAATAAGAAAAAATACGGTTATATCATGCTGGATCATATTTGCAATCCTGATATTTGTACATGGAATTGAAGCCATCGTACTCCGAATGGATGAAACTGTTTTTGGCGAGAACTTCATCAACAAGGTATTCGGAATCCTTGTAGTTTTCATAGTGCTGCGAGTCCTTGATTGGAAATGGTCTGACATAGGGTTTTCTAAAACAGGATTCATTAAGGGCATCGGGTTGGGACTGTTGATCGCGGTGTGCTCTTTCGTTATTTCATACAGCGCGGAGATCATTATCCTTAAAAGCGGGGGTCATCATCCCGGGTTTGGCTTTTTTATAACCGGCTTTTCTTTGACAGGGGAAGCTGATATTCATACCGGTATTGGTTTTATACTGATGTGTGTTTTTTTCAACATCATAAATGTGATCATGGAAGAGGGCACATTCCGAGGGCTTTTCTATCATATTTCGGCTATTGATCATTCTTCGAGGTATGCCCTCCTTTTTCAGGCATTGTTATTTGGAATATGGCATATCGTAACACCGCTTCATAACCTGATTGACGGTGATATTAATGCAGGTTCATTTATAGCACTGGGCATAGGCTATATTGTCCTGGCAGGTATGATGGGCATTAAATGGGAACTGCTCTACCGCATGACAGGCAGTCTGTACGCCGGGATGGCAGACCATTTCTTCAACAATTGTATTGCGACGAATCTGTTTCATGTAGTAACTGAAAGCGGAGTCGATGAAATGATGATCATCCGCGTAGCGATCGCACAGCTTCTTTCATTTGCAGTAGTTTTACTGGTGTGGGTAAAAAGAGAGAAAACGAAACAGAAGCGATAAAACAGCATTCATACCATACGGCGTTTTATGGAGATGTATATATGAGCAAAAGCTAACTTAACGGTTGAAATTTATTAGCGGGTTCAGGATAATGGACGATGGATGAGACAGAGTTTTACAAGCTCTGTCTTTTTTTATGATAATACATTGACAAGCGTCTATGTATGTGCTATTGTCAACACATAGACGGATATCGATATAAGGAGGAGATTATGGCGAAATTAGATGAAGTATTGGTATGTAAGGCTCTTGGTGATCCAAACAGAATGGAAATAGTTAATATGCTTTCTGATCAGGAGAAGTGCGGATGCAAACTTCTTGAAAAGTTCGATATTACTCAGCCCACTC
The DNA here is from genome assembly GCA_017961385.1 of Lachnospiraceae bacterium. Taxonomy (GTDB): domain Bacteria; phylum Bacillota; class Clostridia; order Lachnospirales; family Lachnospiraceae; genus Colinaster. The sequence continues at coordinate 1,529 of JAGCXJ010000318.1, read as the reverse complement.
TTTCTCATCACATGAAGATTCTGGTGGATTCAGGTCTGGTTAATGACAGAAAAGAAGGCAAGTGGCACTACTATTCAATTAACACAGACGTCATGAGGGGATTCTGTAGTTTAATAGAATCTCTATGTAATAATACTACCGGAAAATGCTGTAAGGGAGGATCGTGATGTGGGAATTTATTCATACGCAAATCCTGGGAATGAAATGGTTGAGCATTATAATCGGCAAGCTCCTGTCAGCATTAGGAGTGGATATAGATAGCAGGTTTGGTGGCAGTATACAGTTTTTTTTCTATGATGTGATAAAGATTTCGATCCTTCTGTGTTTGCTTATCTTTATGATTTCATATATCCAGAGCTTTTTTCCGCCGGAGCGTAGCAGGAAGCTCATGGTAAAATTTCACGGAATCGGGGCAAATATCGCAGGTGCATTACTTGGAACCGTGACACCATTCTGCTCGTGCTCATCCATTCCGATATTTATCGGATTTACGAGTGCAGGATTACCGCTTGGAGTAACGTTCTCTTTTCTGATCTCATCACCGATGGTTGATCTGGGGAGCCTGGTGCTTCTTATGAGTATCTTTGGGGCAAGGATAGCCATCGTTTATGTCATGATGGGATTGATAATTGCTGTTACAGGTGGAACGATAATCGATAAACTTCATATGGAAGATCAGATTGCGGATTTTATCAGGAATGCAAACAGCAGTGTTGATATAGAAATTCCGATCATGACTTTTAAAGAACGACTGACCTATGCAAAGGACCGGGTAGTATCTACGTTTAAAAAAGTCTTTCCGTACATTCTGGCAGGAGTTGGGATTGGCGCTGTGATACATAACTGGATTCCGGAAAGCTGGATCAGGACGGCGCTTGGGGGAAGAAATCCATTAGGTGTTTTACTTGCGACGCTTCTTGGCATCCCAATGTATGCGGATATCTTTAGCGTGATTCCTATAGCAGAGGCGATCCTGTACAAGGGTGCTTTACTTGGTACGATCCTAAGTTTTATGATGGCAATTACTACTCTCAGTATACCATCTCTCATTATGCTGAAGAAAGCTATCAAGCCAAAACTGTTAGGAACATTTATAGCCATTTGTACAAGTGGTATCATCATTGTCGGTTATGGTTTCAACGTATTTCAAAATCTATTCATCTGAAGGAGGATATGGTCATGAACATTAAGGTATTAGGTGGAGGATGTAAAGGCTGCGAGGCACTATTTGAAGCTGCAAAGAAAGCAGTGGCTGAAAAAGGGATTGACACAGAGATAGAGTATATCACAGATATGGAAAAGATCACAGGTTTCGGGGTCATGAGTATGCCGGCGCTTATGATCGATGGAAAAGTAGTTTCAGCCGGAAAAGTTCTTAAAGCGAAGGAAGTTGAAAAATTCTTATGACAGCTATAAGTCTCATATACGATCGGGATATACAAAAGCAGCGCACATGAAGACTATAGGTAAGAAATTTGACAGATGGTATGATCTGTTATGGATTCAGAAAAAACTATAGTAAGCGGAGT
>JAGCXJ010000317.1 GCA_017961385.1 Lachnospiraceae bacterium | reverse complement strand
CTCATCAACGGATGCGCATGTATCAAGTATGCCCCTTACGGCGCAGAATACCAGAAGGTCGGGCTTACCGTTATCCTGGTGCGTCTCATCAATATTGATCTGAAGGATTCCTGCACCTACTCCCGCCTCGTTCATGCCGTCGACTACAACGTAAGGCATCATGATCATTGCTCCTCTTCCGAGGAAAGAGTCAGGACTCATATTAGAATTTTCACTGACGCCGAGAACAGCGAGATCCGCCATAGCTATCGACTCGTATGCCCCGTCAGGATGTGAATGGATCATCAACGTATCCGTCTCGAAAAGATCAAAATTCCTTCCGAAAAGATGATCACCTTCAGGAGTTACTGCAGCAAACGCAGAACATCCGTATGAGAAATCCACATTAGCAAAGACATTAGGTGCACCGTACAAGTGATTATCAAGAGTCCATCCTAGAAAGTCATTTATATTATCGACATTCGAAGCGAGCATTCCCTGAGTATCGGTACACTCATAATTCTTCATTGTATAAAAACCGTCCGCCACCTTATGCACAGAAAGCATCGTCCTGAAGTGGTTGAACAGCAAGATAGAGGGAACGATCACCATAAGACTGTAAACTACAGGCAGCACAACCTTTTTCTTAAGCTTGAACACAAGGCATACCATAAGAACGAGTGTAACAACGAAAACAAGTATACCGACCACAGTAAACGGCATCCAGTTAAACGTTCTGATCGATGTAACCTCGACGCAGTAAGGGATGACCGGCTGCATAATAAACTCATGGAACTCATCGAGCGTTATTTTTCGATCGCGTTCGTAGTAAATCGGATCGTAATGTCTGTACATACTCTGTGCGACTTCATCAAACTCTTCGTCATCCAAAGCCCTCAAGGTACCGGTTATTGTAATATGCTGCCCTAAGCTCGCATAATAGATCCTCTGATCCGCTTCGCTCAAAGCCGAGAGATCGAGCTCGATCATTTTGTAGTCACCCCCGGAGGCATACCCAAAAATCTGTAACGTCTTATCCGGCAGGTCGAGTCGGTCATAATTGACCGCTATATCGGTCTCGATCGTCTTGTCGAGATATTCCGGTTTTATATTCGTAAGATCGATATCATTTACGAACATTCCGACAATGTTTCCGCCGAAGATTCCTGTCAGCACCAACAGTATGCCGAGCAGCATTACGATAGCAGTTATTATAATAGCTTTCTTATTACGCTTTTTTTCTTTACTCATATTGAATTAAGTATTCACTCGAATGTCATAAATCGTTATTAATCCGAGCCCTCTCCATTAGTGTTCTCTCTGTCTGATTGATCGTTTCTACCTTGAAGTTTCATCTGCTCTTCTAATTCAAGCATATACTTGTCGAAAAGAATAGTGATTCGCGTTGTATGTTTTTCCGTCCTGGGCAGTTACCCGAATAATATTGTACATTACAGGCAAACAGTCATGTATGGAGGAATGCAGATCACCTTATCCTTTATGATCAGATTACGAGGATGGATTACATAACAATCTCCAATTCTCTTTTTGAACGCTTCGTTGAATCTGTCCAAAGATATAGTCGAATAACGTTTTCCGGATTTTACTTCAACAGGGTATATTTTGTATTTCATCTTACTGTTGTTTGATAATACAAAATCTATCTCAATATCATTTCTATGTTTCTCTTCAGAATAGCGAGTATAGAAATACAGTTTATGTCCATTAGCAGTAAGCATTTGTGATATGACATTCTCATAAAGCATTCCTTCATTGAGAGATAGTTGATCATTAAGTATCTGACTGTAAACAGCCTCCTCAAGAAGCTCATTCTCATCAAAAGCGTGACTTACAAGTAAACCGGTATCACCCATATAACACTTTACATATGTCCGTTCCTCATTTATAGATAAACCTACATTAGGATCACTTGTGAGAAAACACTCATTGCATATCATCGAATCATTAAGCCAAAAGAATGCTTCACGATACTGCTCTGCATAGCTTCCCTCTTGTATATCCTTGAAAACAACACGCTTCTCATGCTTTGACAGTAATCCGGGAATCTGATCGAAGATAGCCAATACTTTCGTTCTATACCCGGCCTTTATCTTCATAATGTCGTTGCGATAAAGCTTCAAGATATCACGCTTCTCAACATCAACCGGTCCAAAGTCTTTATTATTCTCTACAAACAGAGAGACAGGCTTAGGCATGCCGCCAACCAGCATATACTGCTTAAACAGTAACATTGCCTGGTTATGCTGACTCCTTTCAAGAGGTACTTTCTCATCAAAGCATTTCTTAATGTGATCCATTAGTATTTCTTCGCCAAGAGCCCATGCAAATTCCTCGAGGTCCAAGGGATACATCTTTATGCTGCGTTCTTCTGAGGGGATAACTATATCCTCAACATTTTCTCTTATTGATATGAGAGATCCGGTTTCCAAATAATCGTATCTGCCATCTGCTACCAGATACTTTATTGCTTCCCTTGCTCTTGGAAACCTTTGAACCTCGTCAAAAATTATCAATGTCTTACGCTTTATAAGTCTTACTCCAAAATGTGTGCTGAGCATCATAAAGAAGGTATCCATATCATTAAGGTACCTGTTAAAGTATTCTTCTACGTCTTTATCCTGCTTCGCAAAATCTATCAGTAGGTATGTTTCATATTCATTCTTGCCAAACTCTTCGCATATAGTAGATTTACCGATACGCCTAGCACCTTCAATCAACAATGCTTTGGTTCCATGGCACTCTTCTTTCCACTCAAGCAATCTTTTGTATATCTTTCTTCTGAGAATCATTTCTTATGCTCCCTTTGATTATGCGCAAGCATATAATACTTCCAAAATGTGATTATACGCATATTATAAGGACTCTTTTGATTATGCGCAAGTTTACAGCAGCCAATTTTTATGATTATACGCACG
>JAGCXJ010000316.1 GCA_017961385.1 Lachnospiraceae bacterium | reverse complement strand
TCCAGCAGCACCAGGTTATATGGCTCCTGCTTGGTATGCTTAAGTTCGAGCATGTGAAGAGCATCCTTACCATTCAGGCATGTGTCAGCCTTGATCCCTGCCTCATCTAAAACGATCCTTGCATGCTCGGCAGCTATCTCTTCATCATCAACTACCAGCACACGCATATCATTTGGATTGATTATGATCCCTTCCGCACAGTCATGGTCGCAGTTTTTAAGAGTGACGATCACGGTAAACTGTGAACCGACACCTTTTTTTGAAGATACTGCGATAGTACCGTTCATGATATCAACTATGTTCTTTGTTATTGCCATTCCCAGACCGGTGCTTCCGTATTTGTTGTTCCTGCTGCTGTCCTCCTGGGTAAATGTATCAAATACCTTGGGAATGAATTCTTCTTCCATTCCTATTCCGGTATCGCTTATAGTGAATTTAATTGTAGACTGATCCTCAAAAACAGCTGTCCTTTCAACTGTCAGACTTACTTCTCCTGGCGGATCGGTAAACTTGATGGCATTGCTCAGGATATTTATGAGGACCTGTTTGAGTTTCATATCGTCACCGATATAGAAATCCGAAACACCGCCTATAACTCTGCACTCATACTTAAGTCCCTTATCCTTGCACTGAGTCATTACCATGATATTGATCTGTTCCAACATCGCTCTGAATGAAAACTCTTCTTTTCTGAGTATCATCCTTCCTGATTCTATCCTGCTCATATCAAGGATATCGTTGATCAGTCCGAGAAGATGCCGCGCACTCTCTCCGATCTTTTCAAGGTATTCTCTCGTAGGCGCATCAAGATTTTCATTTCTGAGTGCAAGGCTGTCCAGACCTATGATCGCATTCATAGGTGTTCTTATCTCATGACTCATGTTGGATAAGAATGCGGTCTTTGCTTTATTTGCCTCCTCTGCCGCATTCAAAGCCTCGCTTAAAGCCTGGCTCTTTGCCATTGATTCACGCATCTCGGAATCGATATTTGTAAGACCTAAGCCTATGGCATGAACTTTATTATCATCTCTGTCTTCAGCATGTCTCACTCCCGCCATTCGTATCATCTCAAAATAATCCCTGCCGTTTCTGTGAACGAGATATCGATATGAGATTATGGGTTCTGTTAAAAGACTCTTTCTGATATTGTCGGGATCGATAAACTTAAGAAAGCCCTCGCGGTAGCTTGCATCTACCGCCATGTTGGCATAAAGACTGAAACGCTCTATATAGGAAAAATGTATCCCCTCACCGGTCTGATCCTTGTCATACGGATCTCCGCGATAGCAGACAGCATCATTCTTATCAAGATCAACATGATATACACTGCGGTAGTCCGAAGCCAGTGCTGTTATCATCTTGTCCTGCTGTTCTCTTCTGGTCTTCTCCTTTAGAAGTTTTTGTTCGACGATCTTTGCTTCTTCGATGACCTGATCATGCTTTTGAGTTATATCGGATATGAAAACATAGTACAATCCACCGTATTTCTCAGTTTCCACGTAATGTCCGTAATCATCTATCCATCTTACATAGCCGTCTTTTCTGATGATACGGTACTCAACATGATCCAGACTCTGGTCGCTCTTTCTGATCTGATCTATGACAGATTCGGATACCTTAAGATAATCATCCGGATGCAGCATCCCCTTAAATGTAAAACCTGTATGGCTCTTAAAATCTTCAAGATCGTCGCATCCGAATATCTTTATCGTTGCATCATTTGCATACAGAAGTTCCTCGTTTCCCTCTGCCTTATAGATAAAGAAACCTCCGGGCATATGACGTCCGATCTCTTCTATGATGTTCATAGTCTGCTCATTTAAAGCCAGATTTTTTCCAAACATATATACCTCATAAATCAGCTATGATGATACTACAGTTGTGCAAATTTATTTCTTTCTTCCATCATCTTTTCAATAAGCTCAGTGTAATCCGTTTCCTGTCTTGTCCTTAACAGTTCGGTAATCTCATATACAGGCTCGTATATAGGTGTTAATGACAGATTGGAAAGCACTCCCTTGAGTGCATGAGCCGCTTCAAAAGCTTCGGCAAGCTTGTTTTCCTTAATCTTGTTCTTAAGCTCGTCAAAAGTATCCGGCTTAAGAGCCATTCCTACTAGTCTTAAATAAAAATCCTCATTGTTGCCGCATCTTGCCAGTCCCTGCTCCGTATCTGCTCCAAGTTCCTTAAGCTGTTGTATAGTCATTGTTTCACCTCCGAATTCAATCCTTCTTCTATGAATCTCTCAAAATCCTTCGAATCAACCGGCTTTGAGAAATAATATCCCTGTATTACGTCACATCCCATCTCCTTTAATATCTCATACTGCTCTTTGCATTCAACACCTTCAGCGATTATCCTTACATTCAGGTATTTAGCGATATCAAGGATAAATTCTACAAGCTTCTTTGCTCTGGCATCCGTATGAATATTTCGTACAAAGACCATATCAAGCTTCAGTACATCAAACGGAAGATTCGTGAGCATGTTTAACGACGAATAACCTGTACCGAAATCATCCATCTCGATTGTAAATCCTTCTTTTCTAAGACCCTCGACTATACTGAAGATATCTGACTGATTATCAGTATATGCAGACTCTGTGACCTCCAAGAAGTAATCTTTGGGACTGATACCTGCATTTGCCACGATTTTCTTCAGTTCATCAGTCAGTCCTTCATTCATTATGTCGATCCTTGAAACATTGACGGAAACAGGGATCTTTATTCCGTATTTGTTTTTCCAGGCAGCTATCTGTTCAGCGGCCTTTCTCCATACAAAGCGATCGACTTTTCCAATAAGACCGTTCTTTTCAAAGAGAGGTATGAAAGCACCGGGGCTTATCATTCCCAGCTTTGGATGTACCCATCTTATAAGCGCTTCTGCACTGCTAAGTATTGGCATGTCACCCTGGATCGAATACTTTGGCTGATAGAACACCTTAAACTGTTCTTCCTCAAGAGCACTGTCAAGATCTCTGATGAGTATCTCTTCATATTGTTCCTGCTGTCTGATCTTGTCATCATAATATGCTACATGCAGGTTGTAATTCCTGCTTATGCTGTTGCATGCAAGAAGGGCCAGATCAAATCTTTTTCTTACATCAGATTCAGAATCGGCATTTTTAAGTATACCTATCCTTACATGATTATCCGATGCACCCAGAATACTGTTTAATGTATCATTAATTAAACTGTAGAGTGCTTGAGCATGGTCTCCGCTCTTTAGATACAGATAAAAAAGATCAGCATTATAACGGCATGCAAGTCCTTTTGAAGAATCTACGTACTCCTTGATCGCCTTTCCTATGGCAGCAAGTATTCTGTCGCCGAACTCTCTTCCATGAACTGCATTTATGACATGAAACCTGTTAAAGTTAATTGCTACCACATCTTTGGGATAATCCGGATAATACTGGTCAAAGATCGTAGAATACTCAAGGAAGTATTCTCTGTTGAACAGACCGGTAAGCGTATCAAACTGAGTTGATGTGATTATGTTCTTGTCCTCATAAAGCTGTATGATCCTGTCTATTCGTGCATGGATCACCTCCGGGACATCATAGGGTTTGGGTATAAAATCTGCCACACCCATCTTTAAGCTCTTTACCTCGGCTTCCTTTTCGGAAGTAAGGACTATTACGGGGATCTTTGCAAACTCCGCATCCTTTTGAAGTAATTCATAAAATTCATATCCGTCCATGACAGGCATATGAAGATCGAGCAGGATAAGTGAGAGCCTGCCCTTTTCATTTTTAACTATCTCAAAAGCCTCCCTGCCGTCTTGTGCGAGCAGGACCGTATAGTCATCGTCAAGAGTATTCTTGAGCATGAGCCTGTTGATCTCTTCATCATCTACGATCAGGACTCTTCTTTTCATGCTCAGCTGTTTTGTGACAAAGTCATCCGTTGAAATAATCGCATTATTCATATTCAGCCCCTGTTAAACAATCCTTATCTTTCCTTCAATACATTTCTTAGTCTTGCAAGGATCAGTTCCGGTTCATATGGCTTGCATATAAAATCTGCGATATTGTACGGAAATGTCTTCATGAGATTCTCACTCGTACTCTCGGCCGTCATTATCACAACAGGAATGTTCTTAACCTCATTCTGCTTCATGATCTCCAAAACACTGAAGCCGTTCATTATCGGCATGTGAAGGTCAAGAATGATACAGTCGATATGTCTATTTGACTTAAGTATCTTCTCAAGTCCAAG
>JAGCXJ010000029.1 GCA_017961385.1 Lachnospiraceae bacterium | reverse complement strand
CCGTTTGCTGTCAGTATCCCTTTGGCATCTACAAAATGCATCTTATCTCCTATCCTCTTACCAGCTTAAGAAATCTCTTGTCGTTCATCTGCTCGTTTGTAACAAACTCACCGTTATGAAAGAAGGCATAGTTTGTTACGGGAGTCGGAGCATTCTGAGCCTTGTCTTTTGTATCCAGCTTTATCGCCTTAAACTCTATCCCGTTATCCTTTGCGGTTTTCTCAAGCACGGGTACATACTTTGCATTGAAAGGACACTGATCAGTATAATACAGAACATATCCAGTTTCATCTGTATGAGGATGCTTTGCACATTCCTTAAACTCAGGGATAATGCCATCATCTTTAAGCGGCAGATACCACAGCTGAATGCCGCAATCCGATTCATCGCACATCCTGAAGCCCTTATATTCTAGAAACTTCGGATCTGAAAGAAACGGTCTCTTCTTCGCGGAAGAAAGAATGCATATCCCCAATCTGTTCTTTTCTAAGCTGTCTTTGATACATGCATTTAATAGATCAATCGAATAGCCGTGTCCCTTAAACGCCCCCGATACCCACAGACAGTCTATATACATATATCCGTCCGCATTGATAGGTACCCATGCATTTTCTGCAGGTATGTATTCTATGAAGCATTTTCCTCTCTGTGTGCTCTTTAGGAATACAAGCCCTTCGTCAAACCTGTCATAAAGCCAGGCTTTCTTTGATGAGACCTGGATATCGTTATTGTTTGCTATTGCGCAGCATATATGCTCTTTATCAATGTTTTCCTTTGTTACTCTTATATAGTCCATACCCTATCCTCTTTGTCTGATCGGATGTCTGATCACTGTCTTAAGCCTGTCAGCCGATACTTTCCTTGCATCCGAAAGATATATCTCATGATGGAGTCTTGTCATAGACAGATCATTCTCATATCCGTTTTCGTTTATATATTCATTCATCATTTTTACTGTCCTTGGCTCATCGTCATATGATCCGATATGCATGCACTGCACACACAGACCTTCCTCTATCGTTATAAACTCAACCTTTGAAAAATCCATCTTTTTCTTATTCGTTGCCTGACTAACAGCCCACTCAACGTCATCATTTGATACAAAATCCGGAAGTCTTATAACGGATATCCATTTAAAGTTCTCTTTATGCCCGTAATCGATATCTGTCATTCCATCCTGCCACCAGAAGCCCTCAAGCGGCGGAACGACATAGTCAAAATAGCCTTCTATCCTGTGATCGGTTCTTTTGCTCATCTTTATCGTGAAGGCGATATTATATAAAAGCCCGATCGCTTTCTTGTATTCCCCGCCTTCAATATTGGGATCGCCGCTTCCTCTTACAGCGATGTAATTCATCTTCGGTACGGTAACGATATGAGGTTTATCCTTTGGAAGATAAAACTCCCTGTATTCCTTCTTAAAATCAAAAGCCACTCTTATCCCCCCTAAGGCGTCTTACTCTTTCATTTACATTATTCATAAATTCCTCTTCAGACATGCTCGGATCCTTTGTTTTTTTGATAAGATCACACGGAAGTTCTTCACACTCGCCGCAGGAATGAAAGCCGTTTCTTATCCTGCAGCAGAAATATATGGGACATTCCTTTCCTTTTGGTGCATGGAAGACTTTTCCGCATAGCTCATTGCATCCTTTGCATGTCTCCGGATAGCAGTAGCATGCGCCGCAGTCCGACCCGCAGCAGCTTATAAGATCATTTTCACAGTACGTTTGAATTATCTCTTTCTGCTTCTTTTTACTCAGTGAACCGAGTACCAGCTGGTACGCACAATCCAGCATGTTCTCCAGGACATCATCTCCTACATTTCCGTCTGCCTTTACCGAGTTCCAGTGAATCTTGTTCATGTAGTAGCCCGGTATTATATCATCGAACTGTTTTCTTAATGCCTCTCCCTGCAGAGGCTCAAGCTTTATCGTTATATAGACCGGCTTGTCTGAATCATCCCTGCATACGGCAGCAAACATCTTTCCTCCGATATGATATCGTATCCAGTTCCATTCCTTTTGATGATCTTTTGTGACACCTGATTTTGACATAAGGTCTTCATCTATCCATGTATATTTCATTTTTGATCCTTCCCGTACATATCTGTCATCTTGCTCAGCAAACTGCTTATCTTTTTCCTGACCTCTACAGGTTCAATCAGCTCTGCCCTGTCACCGAAAGTCATTATCCATCCGATCAGGTTATCCTCATCCGAATGCTCGATCTCCAGCAAAAGCCTTCCGTCTTCGCATTCCCTGTAGCACTCGGGCCCGTATTCCTCGATAAGTCGCCATTTGACATCAGGACTAAACAGAGCCTTTACACTGATCCTTTTTTCATCCCCTCCCGATGACTCAAAATCCGGAACAGGTATCTTTCTGCACTCGAATTCCTTTTTGGTCTCCGCAAGCTTATCCATGCGGTTTAGCTTGAACATCCTGAAATCTTTTCTTTTAAGACACCATCCCCATACGTACCAGTTCGTCCACTTGAACACGATATAGTATGGCTCAATTGTCCTTATGCTGTCTCCTGAAGGGGCATAGTAGTTAAATGTGATAAGATGTCTGTTTTCGATCGCATCCTGTATAGTCTCGATCTTTGGCGCCAGCGTATCCCTGTACCAGGATGCAAGGTCGATCAGTATGGAATCTCTGCCGCTAATCAGTTCGCTCGATCCGGCCTGTATCTTCTCCATAAGCTGGCTGTAGTAGCTGCTGCCTCCCACGCTGTCAAGGCTCCTCAAGCCGGCAAGTATCATTCGCATATCTCTGGATGTTAACAACGTTCTGTCCATGCGATACCCGTTCATGATACTGACACCACCCCCGATCCCCTGTGATGAAGTCACCGGGATGCCTGCCTTTGAAAGATTTTCAATATCACGGATAATGGTCCTTCTTGATACTTCAAATCTGTCAGCCAGTTCCTGCTGGGTGATCTTTTCTTCCTGAAGAAGTATTGATAATATACCGATCAGTCTGTCTATCTTCATATCTTTCACACTCTTAATATATCTTAGCACGATAAATGTGACATCTGTATGTCACATTTATTATAACAAATTTTGATCATAAAAAAAGGGCCCCGCTGGGATCCCTCATTATATATCACATTTTATAATCTTCCATGCATCAGTCAGCCTGTCAGCAGAAAAGGCTGCATTTGCAGGTGATGTGGAAGGAAGGCATACAGCCTTTATCTTAGTATTCTTCTCGCTGTATTTAATATAATACTTTTCAGCGATCCTCCCGTTTACAAATATTTTTCTTATACCGGTATGATCAAGTATCGTGCTCAGATCATTGGCTTTGACATTTTTAATACTCGAATCTGAAGAGCCAGAAATGTCACAAGAGTGTATGACATCCCAGAGCGCTATGTGATTTCTTATTAGAAATTCTTTCTTCTCGGGTATAGTTTTGGGAACTTCCTCATCAAAGACAGCTGCGACAACCTTCCAGAATCTGTTCTGCTTATGTCCATAGAAAAAGCCTTCCTCCCGTGATTTCACGGAAGGAAAGCTGCCCAGTATCAATATTTCAGAGTTCCTGTCAAATACAGGTTCAATCGGATGAACTATCATAATTTAGTCGATCAGTCTCTTTATCTGTGTCTTTGCCGCTTCAAGCTGATTGTCTGTCTTGTCTTTCTTGTATGCATCGGCATCAAACTCAACCTCAATGTCAGGTTCAATACCTGTCTCGTGAATGTAATGACCCTTAGGCGTGTAATATCTGCTTATCGTCATCTTTACGGCGGTCCCGTCCTTTAATGATATGATCTGCTGAACGATACCCTTGCCGTAGGTTGTCGTACCCATGACCGTTCCGAGTCTGTAGTCCTTTATGGCACCGGTAAGTATCTCGGAAGCGCTTGCAGTATAGCCGTTTACCAAAACAACAAGCGGCTTGTCAAACTTGCGCTGACCGTCACATGTATACTCGTCCCTGTTTCCGTATTTATCCTCTGTATATACGATAAGACCCTTGGGGAGTATCTGCTGTGCTATATCTATGCAGGTATCGAGATTTCCTCCTCCGTTTGATCTAAGGTCAAGTATCAGTCCCTTCATGTTCTGACCTTTTAATACAGCCATGGCTTCGGTAAACTGATCTGTAGTAACATCGTCAAACTCTGTTATCTGTATATAGCCTATGTTGCCATCGAGCATCTCGTATTCAACGGTGGGAGATTCTACTTTTCTTCTCTCGACCGTGATCTCAACTACCTCTCCGTCACGGATGAGAGAAAGATCAACTGTCGTATGCTCCTCTCCCCTTATCATAGAAACGACTTCGGAAACAGACATGCCTGTAGTATCGGTCCCGTCTACCTTATAGATGATATCGCCTTCCTGAAGACCTGCCTCCTCTGCGGGTGTTCCGGAGATGATACCTGATATCACCGAAAGATTTATATCAGTATCCAGAGATACGTAAGCACCTATACCGTAGTATATTCCTTCGTTGCTCTCGATAACTTCCTTAAGATCCTCTGCTGAATAATACTCGGAATAAGGATCGTTTAAAGAAGCCAGCATGCCTCTGTATATACCGTCTCTTAATTCTTCCGTGTCTACATCCATGTAGTAGTTCTTCTTTATGAGACGCTCTATCATAGTCATCTTGGCTGTTGTCGCCGAGGTGACTACGGATGAAGACTCTGTTTTCTTTCCTGTTGAAAGCTGTGCTTCTTTGCTGTAGCTGACCTGCTTCCTAAATCCAAGATATGCCACTACAGATACGATGCAGGCAGCCAGTAAAACACCTACTACTCCCACAAGAAATCCGAACCAGAACTTCTTTCTTTCTCTTTTCTTCTGAGCTTTATCTTCTGTCTGAGACACTGCTGTGTCTGCCTCTTTGTTTTCTCTGATCTCTTCGCTCATTTT
>JAGCXJ010000315.1 GCA_017961385.1 Lachnospiraceae bacterium | reverse complement strand
GTCAAGCTTTTCCATCACATAGTCGGCACAAGATAAAAAGTCATCCTTGCTTATCATCTCGTCATTTATACGGATCCTTTCTCTGATATCCAAAAGATGAGGAGACGTAAACATTCCCGTTATCTTGTTCTGTTCGATATATACGCTGTTTAGGAATGCACATGTGCTGCCCTTGCCGTTTGTTCCTGCAACATGTATGACAGTCTCGGCTTTGGCCTCTCCGATAATCCTAAGAAAGGCCTTTGTGTCATCCATATCGTTTTTTGCAGAAAAACGCGGTATCTGTAAAATATAAGATACCGCTTCATCATAATCCTTAAATCTTTTCATATCCTTGCCTACATTTTCGGAACTGTTCTTCTTTCGATAGCATCATCCCTGCATACGTATCTGACATATGTCTCTTCCTTTAATATAGCCAGTCTTGCCGCATCAATGCTTATCAAAACGTTCCTGTATACATTACCTCTGATGATTATGGAAGCATTTCCCGCCATCGCCATCTTGCGGGATATCTCTTCCTTATCGCTCCTTATATCCCTGAGTTCCTCCTGGAGGGCATCCTTTTTCTTGCTCATTATCATGATGCGCTCTCTCTGGGCAGAGTTAACACTGCCTGCCTTGGCTCTTGCCTTTAACATGCCGGTCAGTTCATCAACGAGCTGTTCAAGCGATACTGCAGCTCTCTTTTCCTTCTGTTCAAGCTGAAGAAATCTAGTATAATCATCCTTTAGAAATCCTGCGTGTAAGACAGTCCTTACTTCAGAGCTGCTTCCTGCGGCGTTTGCAACGATGCCTTTTAATCCGTGTGTATCACCGCCTATTATGAATCCCTGCTTTCCGCTGACTATTACGTTGCCGTTAGTCGATATCTCGGAATTTATGATCGAGGTTGCATATACGTCAAGTCCGGCTTCAACCTTTGCATGCTCGATGAAATCAGAGAACACGTTTCCTCTCGCACTGACCTTGCCTCTTCCGGCGCCCGTTATCCCTCTTTGCAGTATTATATCTCCGCCCGCAAAGATGCTTGCGGCACCCACTGTTCCGTTTATCACGACATTTCGTCCCGCACGGATCGTTACACCGTTCTCAACATCGCCGTTTATATAAAGATCGCCGTAGAATTCGACCTTCTTTCTAATAAGTGTGATATCCTCGTTTATCTCATAAACATCGAGTATCTCGATATTATTGTCCTTAAGACTGATCTTTCCGTCAATAAGAGCAAAGTACTCGTTTGTCTCATCGTTTCGCTGTATATGCTGGCCTCTTAAAGGCTGCTTTTCTCTGGCCATCTTCGCTACCATCTCATGCCCGAGTACATCAAAACCGTTAGTACCCTGAACTGCGGGATGATACTTGGCTATAAGCTGGCCTTCCTTTACATTTTCAAGACGTCCGACAGCAGCGTAATCAGTTGTTCCGTCTTCCCTTATCTCGGGAGTCTTATGCTCGTCTATATCAAAGAAATACTCAAAGTAGCCTTCCTGAGCAGGTACGAGCGGCTTTCCCGCGGCAACCTCAACAGGTGTATCATACACCCTGTCGTTGACCATCCTTATCAGTTCTTCGGTCTTGATCCCGACAACGACCTTGTTTGCTCTAAGCTCTCCGACAAGCTCGGGGACGATATATGTCTCATCCTCGGGATCTGCAAGTGTAAGAGTTGCGCTCATCCTGTCTTCGGCTATCTCAACCTTTATCTTCTTTTTGGAAATTTTCGGACTCCAAGTAGCCCCTCCTTCCTGCGGCTGTTCCACAGCAGGTGCGGCTTGTACATCCTTGCGGTCGGGATTGGCATTTCTTATCTTTGCCCTCAGCTCCGCCAGTTGTTCAGGTGTAAGCTTTTTTATCTCTTCCATTTTCCCAAAACATTTGTGTGATTTACATAACTACCTGCATTATATCATTTATATCGGCAATTGGCTACAATTATTTACTGAGCGGTCAAAAAAGGACTGCCAGTGGCGGCAGCCCTTTAAGATAGTCATTTATCTGTTTAGTTTTTCGATCTGTTTTATGACCTCATCCAGCATCTGTCTGTACTTTGCTAGCTTTTCCTTTTCCTCGTCAACCTTGGCCTTGGGAGCCTTTGAGATGAACTTCTCGTTTGCAAGCATTCCCTCTGCACGCTTGATCTCAGAATTCAATCTGTCCTGCTCTTTTGACAGTCTTACCTTTTCCTGTTCTATATCAACCAGGTCAGAGAAAGGCATGTATATATTTGCTCCTGAGATGACAACGCTTACAGCATCATCGGCAATGCCTGTCATATCCTTTTGAACATATACGTCAGATGCGTTTGCAAGGGATGCAAAGAACAGCTTTCCTTCCTCAAATGTCTGTCTCATCTGATCATTGTCACTGACAACATATACCGCAGCCTTTCTTGAAGGAGCAACGTTCATGTTAGTTCTTGCGTTTCTTATACCCCTTACGGCTTCCTTTATGCTCTCGATGGCTTTTTCTTCAGTCTTGTAGCTCTTAGCCTCATCATATACAGGCCATGAAGAGATCATTATGGATTCCTCTTCATCCTGCAGGGTACAGAAAATCTCTTCCGTTACAAACGGCATATAGGGATGAAGCAGTTTCAGCGCGTCAATCAATACTGTTTTGAGTGTATACAGTGCTGCGTTCTGACTCTTTGCATTGTCTGAATTATAGAGTCTAGGCTTTACCATCTCGATATACCAGTCGCAGAACTCATCCCAGATGAAATCGTAAACTTTCTGAACCGCGATCCCCAGTTCAAACTTGTCCATGTTCTCGGTTGCATCTTTTACAACATCATTGAGCTTGCTGATGATCCACTTGTCAACAGGTTCAAGATCTGCTGCATCCGGTATACTTACCTGCTTGCCTTCCATG
>JAGCXJ010000028.1 GCA_017961385.1 Lachnospiraceae bacterium | reverse complement strand
CAGTATCTTATCTATCTGCGCCAGGTAAAGACAATGAATGCAAAGATAAGGGAATTTAGAAAAAAGAAATAATAATTGACCGTTTAGACATGAAAAACGACCGTTCAGCACGAGGGAGAGATTCTTCGTGCTGTTTTTTGTTAGTATATATTTGTGATTTTATACTCTTTAATATCAACTGATACAGATAAGGAATGAAAACATGACATTAAAAGTGCTTATAACGGGAAAGAATCGAAAGGTAGCGGGAGATATATCGGAAAGACTCGAAAAGGACAGAGGATACTTCATCGTAAAATGCGGTCCGACTAAAAATGCCATATTCGATATCATTTTAGCAGAGCTTCCCAAGGTGGTCATCATATGTCTTGGAGATGAGACGGCTGATACAGTAAAGGCGTATGACGTATTGCGTGATGCAACAAAACGGGGACTGTGCATCGCGATAGTCATTGCAAATGACGAGGATGAGAAGATCTTTATGAAGTATTCAGAACTTAGCAGGGTTTTCTTTTTGTCCAGACCGGTTTCTCTGTTTGCTCTGTATGAAAAGATGACAGAGATAGAGGAAAAGCTTGAAAAGAAGATGAACGAGGAGATGGGCGCTTTCAAAGAGTTTGTAAATGAGGAAGCTGAGCAAAGACACAGAAGGAAGCAGATACTTGTCGTTGATGATGATACCGAACAGCTCATTCACATAAAAGAACAGCTTGAAGAGTTTTATGATGTAACACCGGTCAAATCAGGAGAAGCAGCCTTTAAGTTCCTTGAAAAGAAAAAGCCGGACCTGATCCTGCTCGATTATCTGATGCCTAACAAGGACGGCCCGATGGTGCTAAAGGAGCTTCGCACCATGGAAGGCTGCGAAAGCATACCGGTCATCTTTTTGACGGGCATGAGCGAGAAGCATATCGTAATACAGACGTTAACAGAATTAATGCCGCAGGGATATGTTGTAAAGCCTGCAAAGAAATCTGAGCTTGTGGCAAAGATCATAGATGTGCTGGGGTAAGGAATAAGTATGGATATTACATGGCTAAGTGAAATAGGACTTGATACAAAAACCGGAATGGATTACACGGGCGGAAGCGACAAGTATCTGTCTGCGATAAAAAGATACCGTGGAAGCTATGAGAAAAACAGGATCAAGATCGCTGAGTATCTAACAAGCAAAGATTATGAAAGCTACATGATAACCGTTCATGCGCTTAAGAGCAATTCAAGGATGATCGGAGCGATGCGCCTTGGTGAAGCTTTTGAAGAACTCGAGATGTCTGCAAGAAACAATGACATCGAGGTCATAGATGCGAAAACGCAGCCGACACTTGAAATGTATGATGAACTGATAAAAAAGCTCAGTCCTATAGATGAGCTTGGAGATGTGAGAGCGGCTGATGAAATATCCGCGGATGTTGCTAAGGATACTGCAGACAAGCTGCTTGTAGCACTGGATGATTTTGACGATGAACTCTCAAAGGAGCTGGCAAAGAAGCTGTCGGGTTATCCGTTCAGGATCACGCAGAAGGAAAAATTGAAGGAAGCGATAGCATATATCGAAGATTTTATGTATGACGAGGCAATCGATGTCATAAGAGAAATATACTCTGCTATAGAATAGCTTCGATCAGAAGGTGGAAGGAATTGAAGAAGATAAAGATCGCTCTTGCGATAGTTCTTATAATTATATTTGGCTATATCTTTATAGCCGAGCTTGTTATGCCTGCAAACAGCCCCATTAACGGAAATCTGTGTGATATTCTGCCGGGGGATAACTGGGTCAGGGTGAATGCTGACGGCACAAAAGAGGCATTTGAGGTACCGGGAAGAACCGACAGCGATATAACTCTTGAAACAACTCTGCCTGCTACTTTTAAGGCTGACTACAATATTTTATGCTTTCGCGGCATGGACATGGAGATATATGTAGACGATGAACTCAGGGAACAGCTTAAGACTGAGGATTACAGAGTCTTCGGAGACAGATCTGCCGAATGCTATGTCATGGCATCGATCTATCCGGCAGATGCAGGCAAGAAGCTGCGTGTTCATTATGAATACAATTCCGGAATGGTATATGAGGTATATATAGGAACAAGGATAGGTGTCCTTGCTTATCTGTTCCACAGATACGGATTTGAACTGTTCATCGGTATGTCCATACTTCTTCTGGGGATGATATGTCTTATCGCATCAGTAGTCTATAAGATAATTCATAAAAGATATCTTGAGATGGAGCATCTTTCCATCGGTGTGATACTCGGCGCCTGCTGGGTACTGTCAAATTCCATTTTCAGACAGTTATATACAAGAAACATATCTGTAATGTCAGACATACCTTTTCTGATGGTAATGGTCATGCCGTTGCCGTTTCTGATATTCATTAATTCCCTTCAAAAAGACAGATATCAGAAGATCTTTATCATTGTCGGTATTATTGAGCTTACAAATGCCGTCATATGCATCCTGCTTTGGATCATAGGCAAGGTGTCTATCATTGACAGCTTCATCAGTTCGGCGATCTGTGCTCTTTTGGGTATCATCGTCATGTTTGCAACAATATATCTGGATCTAAAAAAACACCTGGTCAATGAATACAAATATGTTGCGATAGGATTTGTTCTTATCGCGCTTGCGGCGGTCATACAGATAGCAGCATATCAGTTTGCGCATAACGGTGTCTTTTCTGGATCCATAATGGCGCTCGGTCTTTTCGGGTTCATGCTCTGCTCTATAGTGCATACGATAAAACAGCTGATAGGGATCAGGCTTGAGTCAAACGAGATAAAGCATATCAGCAAGGCAAAAGATGATTTTCTGGCAAATATGTCCCATGAGATCAGAACACCCCTTAACGGAATAATGGGCATGGACGAGATGATCTTAAGAGATACAAAGGAAACAAAGATAAGAAACTATGCTCTTGAGATAAAGAGCGCAGGCAACACTCTGCTGTCAATAATCAATGACATCCTAGATCTTAGCAAGATCGAGTCGGGAAACTTCGAGATCATTGAAGATGATTATGAACTGGCTTCGGTACTTAACGATGTCTTCAACATGACCAGACTCAGAGCTCAGAAGAAGGATCTTTTATTCAACTATAACGTGTCCGAAGAGATCCCTTCCGTTTTATACGGAGATGAGATAAGGATACGTCAGATAATGTTAAATATAATCAACAACGCGATCAAGTATACGATGCAGGGCAGTGTCGATATAAATATCTCTTCGAAATTCAGGATGATGAATAACTACATAGATCTTATCGTAAGTGTCGCCGATACCGGAATGGGTATAAAGGACGAGGACAAGGATAAGCTCTTTAAGAGTTTTCAGAGACTTGATGAGAAGAAGAACAGGAGCATAGAGGGAACGGGCCTGGGCCTTCATATAACACAGAAACTGCTTGAGATGATGGAAGGGACCATAGAATTTGAAAGCGAATACGGCAAAGGCAGCACGTTTATCATAACCGTACCGCAAAAGGTTGTAAAAGCCGAGCCGCTCGGTGAATTCTCGAAAGCAGTCAGATCGTTCTTAAACAGTGTGGAGATAGATGAAGTAAGACTGTATGCTCCAAAGGCCCGTCTTCTGGTAGTTGATGATAATGCAATGAACCTTGAGGTCATGGAAGGGCTGTTAAGAGACACCAAGATGCAGGTCGATTACGTGGACAGCGGAGACAAGTGCGTGGAGATGGTTCAGAAAAATTCGTACGACTGCATCCTTCTTGACCAGATGATGCCCGGAATGAACGGTGAGGATACCTTAAATAAGATGAAGGAACTTGATATACTTCACGACACTCCTGTTATAGCTTTGACAGCTGATGCCATAAACGGAGCAAAGGAAGGCTATATCATGAAAGGATTTACTGATTACATAAGCAAGCCCGTCAAGTATGAAGTACTTGAAATGGCATTAAAGGAATATATCCCCAAGGAAAAACAGCTAGCGCCAAGCGGAGCCGATGAACTTCCAATAGTGCTCATATGGGGAAGCGATCCCGACAGGCTTAAGGAAGAAAAGGAAAGACTTGACGGGATATACAAATGTGTATGCGTTGTAGGTGAGAAAGCAAAGGATAAATACCTTGAAAAGCATAAGCCGGATATGGTTATGCATTTTATCTGAATGAGGGATGAGTGAAGGAATGGATACTGCAGATATTAAGAAACTGGAAAAGGAAAACAAGATACTTAAGCGTGAAAATGCGAGACTCAAACAGGATCTTGCCATGCTTTCAAACCTAAATGATTATGCGGCAAGACTTAGAAACTTTAATGAGAGAAAAGTTGTAGCTGCCAATAATGCAAAGAGCAATTTCCTGGCTAATATGTCTCATGAGATCAGAACCCCGATGAATGCTATTATCGGTATGGATGAGATGATCATAAGAGAGACAAAAGATCCGGGGATCAATAAATATGCCATGGATATCAGAAGTGCCAGCAAGACACTCCTTTCGATAATAAATGACATTCTGGATCTGAGCAAGATAGAATCTGGCAAGATGGAAATCATACCTGTCAATTACGAAACTTTTTCCGTATTTTATGATATAGCAAACATGACGGGGAAGAAGGCTGAAGATAAGGGATTGACCTATGAGTTATGCGTGGATGAGAATATACCGTCTGTTCTTAACGGAGATGAGATAAGAGTCAGACAGATAATGTTGAACATCATCAACAACGCCATCAAATATACAAAAGAAGGATTCGTAAATGTAAGCGTGTCTTATGACTCTGAAAATGAATATCTGAAGATAGTTGTAAGTGACAGTGGTATAGGTATCCGTCCAGAAGATATGGACAAGCTGTTCAAGTTATTCCAGAGACTTGAAGAAACAAAAAACAGAAATATTGAAGGCACGGGACTCGGTCTGAATATTACAAAACAACTAGTTAAGATGATGAACGGTACGATAGAAGTCGAGAGCGAATATGGAAGGGGAACAGCGTTCACGATAAAAATAGTTCAACAGGTAGTCGATCCGACTCCCATAGGGAATTTTTCAGAAAGACTATCAGATGCTCAGACAATGATAAGTGAATATGCCCCGATACTTGTTGCGCCAAAAGCTCATATATTGATAATAGACGATAATGAGATGAATCTTGAGGTTATTAGAGGACTTCTGGCTGACACGAGGATAAAAATATCACTGGCCTCATCAGGGAAAGATGGTATTGATCTGTTGGAGAAAAACAGTTTTGACATAGTGTTCTTAGATCAGATGATGCCGGGAATGAGTGGCTCAGAAGCTCTGGAGATAATCAGGCGAAAGCATCTGGCAGATTCTACACCGGTGATAGCATTGACAGCAGATGCGATAGTTGGCGCAAAGGATGCCTATATAAAGGAGGGATTTACGGATTATCTGTCCAAGCCGATAATGTATGAGGATCTCGAAAAACTTCTCTTTGAATATCTGGATGACAGCCTTATATATACAAAAGAACAGTTGGAAGCCGAGGAGGAGATGGCCGATAAGCCAGTAATACTTGTAATAAATGATTCATCTGAGAAGCTGAATGAGATAAAGGAAATGATAGGAAAGGGATACAAGGGAGTATTTGTAAAGAATAACGAGCAGGCTCTGAAGTATATGTCAAAGCATGAAGTTGAGCTGGTGATCCGGGATGGAGGAAATGCACTATGAGATCCTTGCAGGCATTTACAAATGAAGTTGATGATATCGAACTGGCGGTAAAGGAACTCAATGAAGGTATAGACAGATCGTCTCTAATGAAAAATACATGCGGTATTGTATTTTGCGGTTTTGAACCGGACATAGATGCACTTGTAAACGCGCTTGCCAATACTTTTGATTTCCCTTTTTTCGGCTGCACCGGAATAGGTATCCTTTCCACTGGCGGATATTCTCAGAGTAGTATATCGCTCCTTGTCCTGACAGGAGATGATGTAGAGTTTTCCATAGGAATGACAGAGGACATCGAAGGATCGGAGCAAATAGAAAACTTTGCATATACTTATCGCAAATGCAGAGGAAAGCTTTCAACAGATGACAAGCTGATCTTTACATATGTGCCATGGCTTACAAATATCATCTTTGATGACATCGTGAGTCTGCTTGATGATGAGTCTGGGCAGACACCGGTATATGGCGGTATAGCATCCGATGGGTGGACATTTGATTCTACGTATGTATTCACTGATAAAGGAATATCCCAGACTAAAGGCGTTATGATGCTCGTCGGCGGAAATATATCGCCCATATTTACTATTGAGCATTCGACCACACTTACCACTAATCTTCACAAGATAGTTACCAAGGCAGAGGGGACAGTAGTTTATGAACTGGACGGCAAGCCGGTAACTGATTTCATTCGTGAGATGGGACTCATAACAGATAAGACATCAGTTATTTTGGATTATCTTGGAACGCCGTTTTTGGCAACTCAGAAGACAAAGGATGGAGATGAGATAGATACTCTAAGATGCTTGGGTGTTATAGATCATGAAAATAAATCTTGTGGGTATATCGGAAGGGTTGATGAGGGATCAGAACTTAATATGGTACTCATTTCCAAGGAAGATATAGAGAGGTCGGTCAAGACTGCCTTTGATGAGATACTTGAGAAGATAAGACAGTCAAAGGATTATAAATACAGCAGTATATTCTGTTCTTCCTGCGCGGCCAGATACTGCCTACTGATTGCAGACAAAAACGCTGAAGGCAGAGCTTACGAAGGAAGGCTTCCAAAAGATATAAATGTTCAGGGGGTATATATATACGGAGAGTTTTGCCCGGCACATGGAAAACATAGCGGAGGGTTATACAACGTGCTTTCAAATGAAACGTTTACTATATTAGCAATTTGAGAAAATTGGAGGATGAAGATTATGAAAAAGATTGTTAGCATTCTTCTTATGCTTGTTATGGTCTGTGCGGTAGTATCTTGTACTAAGGAAACAGAGACACCTATAGAAGAAAATATAACAGTACAGGAAGAGGAAGATGCGATACAGCAGGCGGTTGAAGAAACTGATACACCTGATTTTCGCATAGGTATCGTTACGGGTTCCTTCTCGCAGTCAGAGGATGACAGAAGAGGAGCAGAGGCATTTCAGGAAAAATACGGCAGCGACATGGTTACTCTTGCCATATATCCCGACAATTTCACTGACGAACTGGATACAACCATTCAGACTATAGTGAATCTTGCGGATGATCCGAAGATGAAAGCAATAATCGTCAATCAGGCGGTTGACGGTACAACCGAGGCTTTCAGGCAGATCCATGAGAAGAGACCTGATATCATCTGCATAGCTGGAGAGGCATATGAAGATTTTTCTGACATAGGTCCTCAGGCTGATCTTGTTGTAAATTATGATTTTGTAAGCCGTGGCTATCTTATGATACGTACAGCACATGAACTTGGCTGTGATACTTTTGTTCATATCTCATTCCCGAGACATCTTGATTACGAATCAGTTTCAAGACAGGTGGCGGTAATGAAAGCTGCATGCGAGGAATTTGGGATGACATTTGCGATGGAAGAAGCTCCCGATCCTACAACGGATGTCGGAGTACCCGGTGCACAGGCATACATTCTTGAGCATACTCCCGAATGGGTGGAAAAGTACGGACAGAATTCAGCCTACTTCTGTACAAATGATGCACATACAGAGCCTCTTATAAAGAAGCTTTTGGAATGCGGAGGATACTTTATCGAAGCGGATCTTCCTTCCCCGTTAATGGGATATCCCGGAGCGCTTGACCTAGATATCACGGGTGCGACTGCCGATTTTGATGCAATACTTAAAAGCGTAGAGGATGCAGTAGTAGAAAAGGGAGGAGCAGGAAGATTCGGTACATGGAAGTATTCGTACGGATACACTGTTTCAGCAGGTCTTGCAGAACATGCAAGAAATGTGATCTTGGGAGAGAGCAAGCTTAATGATATAGGAGATCTTGCAAAGGCATACGGAGTATTCTCACCCGGTGCTGACTGGAACGGTTCTAGTTATATCGATGCGGAAAGCGGAACAAGCTCTGATAACATTTTCCTGATCTATCAGGATACATATATCATGGGTGATCCCGGCAGATATATGGGAGTGACCAAGATCGAGGTCCCTAAGGAGTATTTTACTATCAGGTAAAGGTATTTGGTTATGGAAAACAGTAATGCCAGAAAACAGATAAATACACAAAAAAAGAGAAACAGCATGCTCCTGCCGCTCATATTTGTGTTTTTATTCGTGACAGTCATGGTCGTCTATGCATCAAGACTGATGTATCGGGCTGCCGTTACAAATGCAGCAGCGGTAATGGAAGACAGGATATTAAACGTCTCATCTATGATCGAAAATCACGTTAATACTGCGGAAAACGTGCTGCATGTAACTGCCGACTCTGTTCATCACATGCTGGTCAGCGGCAGCACCCCGGCCAGGATACATGAATTCCTTGTCGAGGAAACAAACAATGTCACTGAAAAATTCAGTGAAAACTTTACCGGACTGTACGGATATATAATGACCAAATATCTGGACGGCCTTAACTGGGAACCGCCGCAAGGCTATGATCCCAGAGAGAGAAGTTGGTATATCATAGCCAGAGAAAATGACGGCGAGGTTGCTATCGTTCCTCCTTATGTCGATGCTCAGACAGGCAATGTCATCATATCAGTGTGCAGAATGCTTCCTGACAGACAGAATGTAGTTTCTCTCGATGTTCAGTTAAACGGCATCCAGCAGATGGTAAACGAGCTGAACATACACGGTAAAGGCGATGGATTTGTTGCTGATAAGAGCGGCCTTCTGATAGCCCATCGCGATGAGGATAAGAAAGGTACAAATATCAATGAGACACCCCAAGGAGAGGAATTCTTTGAATTTATTAAGAAT
>JAGCXJ010000314.1 GCA_017961385.1 Lachnospiraceae bacterium | reverse complement strand
GCGCACTGCTTAAAGCATATTCCGCCTCCGGAACATAAGGTCTGTCATTGTCCTGTGAAGGAAGAGCCTGTGAAGCCACTAAAACGGCTGCCCTTCTGTTTCCGCTTTCAAGCAGAGCCTGTGAACTCTGAGCATAAAAGCGTGACTGATTAGCCTGCTTGTCTTTATACTCTGCCAGTATATCTTCAGCAAGCTTTGTCTTTTCATCAGCAAGGATCGCTTTCTCATCGGCAAGCTTCTTCATCTTGTTTGCCATGTTTGAGCTGTAGAGACCAAAAGCTATGCCTGCAATCGCAACTGCTGCGGCAACACCTGAAACGATCGATGCTATCTTTCGGATCTTTCGTTCTCTGTGCCTCTGTCTGAGATCGTCATAGTTTACTTCAAGTATGGCAGCGACAAGTCTTAAAAGCTCTGTCTTGAACTTTTTGTTTCGCTCCTTGGGATCACTTCCTCTTACATCTGCAGCCAGTGGCTCAACAGGTGTTCCGTTCTCATCAACCAAAAGCTGATGCGGGAAGCTCTCATTTGGCTCGCCTTCTATGAGCATTGCAAGCACATGAGCCCTGTCATGCATCTGAATGAAGGAATCGATCTCCTTGCATACCCATTCAGACTTTGGCGTATTAGGCGAACATACAACAATAAGATATCCTGATTCCTTTAACGCGGTTGAGATATTCTCGTCCAGATCGCTCCCGATAGGAAGCTCCTCCTGATCCCTGAATACCCTCTTGATATTCTTCCTTCCGGTTTTTTTCTGTACCGCCTTTGGGATATGAAATGTCTCAAGCCCTTTGTGCAGCTTCTTTGCCATCTCCATATCAAGCGGCGTATGTCTGTAGCTTATAAATGCATCGTATTTCAAATCTTATCTCCCTCTATAGAATCGAAAGCCCTTTATTCCTATTTTATTATAAGCAATTTACATGCTCATAACAACATTTTATATAACTCTTCGGTCGCTAGTCTCGTCTTGGCAACTATTGCTTTTGTCTGGTCCTTGGGGAAACAGTAATACTGCACCTTGCTGTCGCCTATGCATATCATATCTCCGATCTCATACCAGAAATAGTCCGCATAAAGGCTGTATGATGCTTTCGGTGACTGTGTATAATTCAGCTTGCCGTCACATCCCCTGAGTTCAAACCCATTATCTGTATGTATAAGCCTTCCCTCTCCGACACTGTATATGCTCTTTTTATCTACAAGCATTTTAATATCGACATCGATATCAAGCAGATAATTATTTTCTTCAAGTTCTTTTTTTACCTGCTGCCTTTCCCACGCATACCAGTCAGAAACATATTTAAACTCGCATTTATTATCTGAGCTGCTCAACGTCCCGTCTTCATTAAGGGTATATTCCTTTGCGCATGAATTGCATGTGATATGTATCCCTTTGCCGGTCATATCGCCTTCCCTGCCGCACGACGGGCATTTATACAAAACCCTGTGCAGACCGTCTGCTCTGAACGGTTCATCTATGATAACGCCATGCTCATGCTGCATCCTGAACTGATCATAGGTAAATGCTTCTCTCAATATCTTATAAAGCTCTTCGCTGCTTGACCTTTCGATCTCTTCAGGTGAAAGAAGATAGCTTACTTTTGCGCTTACCTTTGTCTTTCTTTTTTGAAGATTATTATAAAGAGGATCTCTTAAAAAGGATCCTTCTGTCATGACCATGATAACAGGAACCTTCATAAGCTTAAGACACTTTGCTATGCTTTTTGGCAGAGGGGTCTGTGTTCCGTCAAAGCTGTAGCTTGCTTCAGGATACATGACTACAGAGCTTTTCAGTTCCTCAAATGCATACTTCATATCTCTTACTAGGTTCGTATCTATAATAAACTTGGCTGTGGGTATGCAGCCGACATGTCTCAACAGGTTTTCCTTGCCCACAAAGCCGTCATTTGTGCATATTATGTGGTACTGCCTGTCTGCAAAGATAGTGCCGATGATCTGAAGGTCCGTAAAGCTTGAATGATTCATCAGTATAAGGCAGGGCTCGTCGTCTTTTAATCTGTCCATGCCTATGTATTCACATGAAAACTCGGTTGCCTTCATCTCTACTTTAGAGAGTATCTTTATAACATGTCTTAAAACAGTCGACTGTCTGATCGGCTTTCTATGTTTCTCAGTATTCAGCCTGCAGACTTCTTCATAGCTTTTTACAGTATCTTTTATCTTCATATCTCATTTCCAATATTTGCTTAAAGTATTTCCATACCATTATACAAAAAAAGAGCTTCCTTTGCTAATCTGTCTCATATCATGAATATATACATACAAAAAGCCGTCTTACTCATTATCAATAAATAAGACGACTTGTTTTTCTGTTATATTGACTTGTATCATTCTCTGTTTTTGATGGAACCAAAGCTTATCGCATCAACAGGACAGTGCTTTATGCAGTCTCCGCAGTGGATGCATTCCCTGTCACAGATATGCCTGACATCCATCCTGCAGTTTTTTACACAGCTGTCGCAGTGGGTGCATTTCTTATCATCAACCTTTATACCAAAGAATGCTATCGGATTAAAAAATGAATATATGGCACCCAGAGGACATAAGAATCTGCAGAACATTCTATAGCAGAATACACATATGACAAGGATAAGGACCATAAGAAAGACTTTCCAAGTAAACAGTATCCCCGTGATCTGTCTCAGTGCAGGATCCATATATGTAAAAAATATGCCTCCCTCCAGGGTTCCGACAGGACATATATATTTGCAGAATCCCGGAATGAGCTTCCATAAAGGTATCACTATGACAAATATGATAAGGATCACGTATTTCAGATATGTGAGAAGTCCCGTTACTTTGTTTTTCCTTATCTTTTTAGAAGGTATCTTATAAATGAGTTCCTGTATAAATCCAAAAGGACATATCCACCCGCATATGAATCTTCCCAAAAACAGTCCGAATAAAAGCAGAGTCCCGAGTATGTAATACGGCACCTTGTATCTGGATGAGAGCAGACCAGTCTGAAGACTTCCAAGCGGACATGCTCCTATCGCACCGGGACATGAATAGCAGTTAAGTCCGGGAACACACAGACCTTTGATATTTCCCTGATATATACTTGCATCAGCAAATCCTTTTATGTTGCAGTTATAAAGAACTGCCGCGATAAGCTGTACATAGCTTCGGTTTAACTTTCTTTTTTTGTTATCACCCGATACCGATGCACTCATAGCATATCCTTGTCGCCTTGTTCATGACATCCCAAAATCCGTTATCCAAAAGGCCTGCGATAATAAATCCGATCGCTGTCGTAAGCAAAATGATCCTTATAAGCTTCTTCTTATCCATATCATTCTCCCAGACACGCATCAATGGCTCTTTTATACTCCTTGTACTGAGTATCCGCATCAGCCGCGCCCACATAGATATTTACGATCTTTCCCTTGTTGACAACAAGAGTATAGGGTATGCCTCTTGTCGGATATTTTGCACATATCTCGCCCTTTGTATCATACGCAACATTAAAGGTGTATCCGTTCTCTTTTATAAAACTGTCAACAGTCTTTTTATCTTCTTGGCAGTCAACGCATATGATCTTAAGGCCTTTAATATCTTCGTCATTCAGTTTCTGAAAAGCAGGCATCTCTCCTACACAGGGACCACACCAGGTCGCCCAGAAGTTGATAAGCACACATTCGTCACTGTGATCAGACAGTGTAAATGTCGAACCGTCTGCAAGAGCAGCCGTAAAGTCAGGAGCCATATCGCCTTCCTGCAATACATTGGTCGTACCGCTTACCGCCGGTCCTTCCACTCTTGGCATCATCAGATAAAAAACAACAAGGATAATAAGTACGATCAATATAATACCTATCGATCTTAAATATCTTTTCATAGCATTCTCCTGAAAGATTATGAAAGAATACCTCTTTTACTGGCCTAAGATCTGGCTTGCCTCTTTTAAAAGATCTATTATCGGAAGATGCTGCGGACATACAGCCTCGCACTGGCCGCAGGCTATGCAGTCTGATGCTCGTCCGCTTCTCTGGATAAGTCCTGAATAGAAATTCTTTGAACGCCAGTCATCAGGATATCTTCTGAGTGTATTTATAGTCCTGAACACATCAGGGATGCTTATTCCCATGGGACATCCGTCACAGCAGTATTTGCATGCCGTACATCCTATCTGCGGCATACCGAGAAGCTTTTCCGTGACCTTGTCGATGAGCTTTATCTCTTCATCAGTCAAAGGCTCAAAGTTTTCAAATGTCTTAAGGTTGTCATCCATCTGCTCTTCGTTTGACATACCGGAAAGTATGGTCATCACTCCATCCAGCGAACCTACAAAACGAAGCGCCCATGAAGCGACAGAATCATCAGGCCTCATCTGCTTAAACATAGCCTCGATGCTCTCAGGCATATTTGCAAGCATGCCTCCCCTGACAGGTTCCATGACTATTATAGGTATCTCTCTTTTATGAAGTATATCATACAATTCTCCGCTTCGAACGACCGGATTTGTACGATCTAAATAATTAAGCTGTATCTGAACAAACTCAACCTCGGGATGAGCGTCCAAAACCTCTTCCAAAAGCTCGGGACTTCCGTGGTATGAGAATCCGAAGTGCTTTATCTTTCCTTCCTTCTTTTTCTCCATTCCCCACTTGAAGCAGTCATATTTTACATATGTATCATAATTGTTTCCGTCTTCTATCGAATGAAGAAGGTAGAAATCAAAGTAATCAACTCCTGCTCTGTTTAGCTGTTCGTTAAATACTTTTTCAATATCACTCTCGCTGTGAAGCTCCCATGCGGGAAGCTTTGTAGCTAACATGAAGCTGTCTCTGTCATATCTCTTTACCAGAGCTTCGCGTGCAGCCACCTCTGACTTTCCGCCGTGATATACATATGCCGTATCAAAATAATTAAGTCCCGCTGCCATATACTTATCAACCATCTTGCATACATGATCGATATCTATCACTGAGTCTTTTTCGGGCAGACGCATGAGTCCGAAGCCCAGCTTTGGCATGTTTTCAAATTCCTTTTTCATATAACCGCCTTTCTGTAATCAATACACCACAAGTTTATTATATTATGCGTTTGCTGACATATTCCACATAAAAATACGCGCTCTTCATCCAATTATCGATTTGTGTTATAATTCATCCAAAACAGGATTTGCTAAAAGATAAGGAAAAATTATGAAAGCTTTGATAGCTATGAGCGGCGGTGTGGACAGTTCTGTTGCCGCCGGCATCATGAAGGAAAAAGGATATGACTGCATCGGATGTACCATGCGTTTATATGCCAATGACATGATAGGAGCAGACCTTACCGATACCTGCTGTTCACTCGAGAGCATTGAAGATGCAAAGAGTGTTACATGCTCTATGG
>JAGCXJ010000313.1 GCA_017961385.1 Lachnospiraceae bacterium | reverse complement strand
GAGTAGAGAGCATAGGATATGGTGCATTTTATCACTGCGATAATCTTAAAAAAGTCGATATTCCTTCCAGCGTAAAGTACATATCCGGATATGCATTTGACAACACACCGTTTTTATATACGTATGGCATTCAATTGTCGAGTTATCCACAGTATATGATCGTTGGAGATGGTATACTGCTTCAATGTAATTGCAGTGACAAAGCTGATATACCCGATGGAGTAAAGATGATAGCATCGGGATGCTTCGCGGGCAATGAGAATCTCGAAAGCGTAGTTATACCGGATTCATGTACACTTATTGATTCTGATGCATTCAGAGGATGCAAGAAGTTACGAAGTGTAACTGGTGCAAGGAATGTGGAAAAGATCGGAGACAGAGCATTTATGAACTGTCCCGTTGATAATTTTGTTCTTCCCAAAAGCCTGAAGAGTATAGGATTAAGAGCATTTGATTTTACTGATTGCTATAAACCTGATAATACTAAGGTCATCAAGATTGATGGTGATACACTGCCTGTTGTAACAGCTGATGAGACAAGTCAGAGACTTTCAAATGAGGATTACAGAAAAGATGCATTATACAATGTACTTTTTGCGATAGTTGATGATAATGTGATCAACAGTTCAGTAGAAGGGACAGTCCTTGACAATGACAGCCTTGGTTTTTCTGGTATGGCAGTTGCACTTGAAAAAGATGATAATGGAAATGAAACAGGAAATGCCAGAGTCATCATCAATTATATATACAGTCAGGAAGTACTGGACAATATGCCTTCATCATTTGTATATGAAGGAAAAGAATACAATATCAGTAATCTGGATACGATAAAGCTTACGGATAGTCCGTACAAGAAGGTTGATGCATCAAAAACAGTAAAGACTCTTCATAACGGAAATGAAGAATCAGAGTATAAGGGACAGCTTTCGGAAGATGAAAAGCTTTCGCTTCTTACGATCGATGACAGTACATCGGCAGCTGAAGCGCTTAACAGGGCATATTCAGATCTGTTTGGAACGACAGTAAATATGGATGCATATGATATACGACTTAAGGATGCGACAGGAAGCGTTGATATTAAGAAACTTGGTCAGTCATCGTTATATGTGACTGTTCCTTTAAATGTCAACGGTAATGTATACCACGTGATAACATTAGATGAAGACGGACAGCTTGAAGAACTTAAAGCAGATGTTGATCAGGATAAGAAATCAATAACATTCGAAACCAAACATTTTTCATATTTTGGTGTATATGCAACGGGAGAAGACAACCTAGTCCTTAATGTAAAAGATGGAAAAGTAGTTAAAAACTACAGACTTGATGATTCGCCTGATACAGGTGATAAATCATTCTCAATATACTATGTATATGCGATACTCTTGCTTTCTTTGGGACTGATATTGATCTTTGCTAAAAAGAGAGAAGTCAAAGTCTGATTTATACAAAATGTATAACCGAAGATTCTTTTTAGGAGAATCTTCGGTTTTTTTATGCTTTTCTTTACCTTGACACACTTGGTATAATTGTATACAATCATACAGGAAAACATTTTAACATGAATCAATAACCTCAAGGAGAAGTTGTAATGTACGAATTTGAAGGCTTTCATAACAGCCCTGTTCAGATGAATCAGAAAAACAATCTTTTGGAGATCGAGGAGCATATGTATATTCTGGATGACGTTGATAAACCCAATGTCTTCAGAAACATGTTTCCGTATTCTGAGATTCCCAAGATCCCGTTTAACAACAGGATAGTTCCTTTGAATATGCCTAAGGATATCTGGATAACTGATACGACTTTCAGAGACGGTCAGCAGTCAAGAGCTCCTTACAGTACAGAACAGATAGTTACAATATATGATTATCT
Source organism: Lachnospiraceae bacterium (assembly GCA_017961385.1). GTDB lineage: Bacteria > Bacillota > Clostridia > Lachnospirales > Lachnospiraceae > Colinaster. The sequence continues at coordinate 27,243 of JAGCXJ010000313.1, read as the reverse complement.
TAATAAGTTGGGCGGTCCCAACGGCATGATAAGGGCATCCGAATTCTTTTTATACAGTAAAAAGGACAGAGATGCTGTATACAAATGTATGGAAAGAGGATACAAGTTCCCTGAGGTAACCAGCTGGATCAGAGCAAGCAAGGATGATTTTAAACTTGTAAAAGAAATCGGCATGAAGGAAACTGGTATCTTAGTCAGCTGCTCAGACTATCATATTTTCCTTAAGCTAAAGATGACCAGAAAACAGGCTATGGAGCATTATCTGAGCGTTGTCAGACAGTGCCTTGATGAAGGTATAGCAGTAAGATGCCACCTTGAGGATATTACAAGAGCTGATATATATGGATTTGTTGTTCCTTTCTGTGTAGAGCTTATGAAGCTCATGAATGAGTACAATATTCCTGTAAAGATCAGAGCATGTGACACAATGGGATACGGAGTTAACTTTTCTGGAGCCGTTATTCCAAGAAGCGTGCAGGGAATAATCTATGCGCTTCATACAAACGGCGGAGTGCCTCATGAACTTCTTGAGTGGCATGGCCACAATGATTTTTACAAGGCAGTGGTTAATTCTACGACAGCTTGGCTATATGGATGCAGTGCCGTTAACACGTCACTGTTTGGTATAGGTGAGAGAACCGGAAATACACCTCTTGAAGCTATGGTATTTGAATATGCACAGCTAAAAGGTGATCTTAACGGCATGGATACTACCGTTATTACAGAGCTTGCTCAATACTACGAAAAGGAGATTGGATACAAGATACCTCCAAGAACTCCTTTTGTCGGCAAGAACTTTAATGTTACAAGAGCCGGAATACATGCTGACGGCTTATTAAAGAATGAAGAGATATATAACATATTTGATACGGAGAAATTTTTAAACCGTCCGGTACTCTGTGCCGTAAGTTCTACTTCTGGACTTGCCGGTATAGCTCACTGGATCAATACATACTTTAAACTGGCTGATGATAAAAAAGTAGATAAGAATTCACAGCTTGTTCATGAGATCAAGGAATGGGTAGATGCCGAATATGAATCAGGAAGAGTAACAGTACTTACAGATGAAGAGCTTTTATCTGTTATCGACAAGTATTGCAAGAAACTCGGCATCGAATTGGTTTAAGTTCTAATGGAGCTTATTAGATATGGCAAATTATGATGTAAAATCAGAAGTCAATGATAAATTTTCATTGCGTGGAAGAGTCTATCACAAGATCAGAGATAACATCTTAAGCGGCGTTTACAAGGAAAACGAGGAACTTAAAGAAGTTAGTATAGGTGAAGAGCTCGGTGTATCACGTACACCTGTACGTGAGGCTTTCAGACAGCTTGAGCTTGAAGGGCTGATCCAGATCATTCCAAATAAAGGAGCATATGTCACTGGCATTACAATAAAGGATGTTGAAGACATATATATGATGAGATCAAAGCTCGAAGGATTGGCTGCCAGATGGGCAACGACCAATATCACAAAGGAGCAGATGGAAGAGATGGAGGAAAATATCTATCTTTCTGAATTCCATGCTTCCAAAGGTCATATGGAGCAGATTGCGGTTCTCGATAACAGATTTCATGAGATAATATATGAAGCCTGCAACAGCAAGATGCTCGAACATCAGCTAAGAGATTTTCATGAATATGTCCTTAGAGTCAGAAAGAGGACGCTGTCTCAGTTTAAGCGAAGCAGTGAGTCTACGAAGGAACACAGGGAGATCATGGAGGCTATAAAAGCCGGAGACGCAGACAGAGCGGAAGAAGCAGCCAATCGACATATAGTCAATGCTTATGATAATATGATAAAGAACGGCTTAAAAGAAATATACGAGAGAGGTTTGGTATAACGATGGAAAAAATTAAAATGACTACTCCCATTGTAGAGATGGACGGAGACGAGATGACCAGGATACTCTGGAAAATGATCAAGGATGAGCTTTTGTACCCTTATATTGATCTTAATACGGAGTATTATGATCTTGGCCTTGAGCACAGAAACGAGACTGATGATCAGGTGACGATAGACAGTGCAAATGCAACGAAGAAATACGGTGTTGCGGTTAAATGCGCTACTATAACTCCAAATCAGGCAAGAATGAGCGAATATAACCTTAAGCAGATGTGGAAGAGTCCTAACGGAACTATCAGAGCCATGCTTGACGGTACGGTATTCCGTACCCCTATCATCGTTAAAGGAATAGAACCGTGTGTCAGAAACTGGGAGAAGCCTATAACACTCGCAAGACATGCTTATGGTGATGTTTATAAGAATGTTGAGATAGTTGTCCCGACAGAAGGAACAGCTAAACTTGTCTTTACAGATAAGAACGGAAATACAACAGAAGAGGTTATTCACGAGTTTAAAGGCCCAGGTGTTATCCAGGGTATGCACAATACCAATAAATCCATCGAAAGCTTTGCGAGAGCATGTTTTACATATGCGATAGCTTTAAAGCAGGATATCTGGTTTGCAACTAAGGATACTATTTCAAAGAAGTACGATCATACTTTCAAGGATATCTTTAATGAGATATTCGAAAAGGAGTATAAAGAGAAATTTGATGAGCTGGGCATAGAGTATTTCTATACACTTATTGATGATGCTGTTGCACGCGTAATGAAGAGCAAGGGCGGATTTATATGGGCATGCAAGAATTATGACGGTGACGTTATGAGTGATATGGTAAGTTCAGCGTTCGGTTCACTTGCAATGATGACTTCAGTTTTAGTATCTCCCGATGGAGTATACGAATATGAGGCAGCTCACGGAACAGTCCAGAGACATTATTACAAACATCTTAAAGGTGAAGAGACAAGTACAAACTCTGTTGCTACAATATTTGCATGGACAGGTGCTTTAAGAAAGAGAGGAGAGCTTGACGGCAATAATGATCTTATCGGATTTGCAGATGCTCTTGAAAAGGCAACTCTTTCAACGATCGAGTCAGGAAAGATGACAAAGGATCTTGCTCTTATCACAAGCCTTAAGGATGTAACAGTTCTTAACTCTCAGGATTTTATCAAGGCTATAAGAGAAAAACTTGATGAATTGATCTAGGATAAACTAAAAGAAGCGCAGTGATGCGCTTCTTTTAGTTTCTGTATTCTTCTAGTTCTTCACTGATCATTTCCCAGTCATCCATAAGAGGGAGCAGTTTTTCATCTACTTCTGAAAGCTTTGCTGTAAGTTCATTAAGCTTTGCTGAGTTATATGAATTGACCGGGTCGGACAATGCGACTTCAAGTTTTTCCTTTTCTGATTCTAAAGCCTCTATCTTTTTTTCAACATCGTTAAGTCTGTTCTGGATCTTTCTCAGACCTGCCTGATATTCCTTCTGGGCTTTCCAGTCAAGCTTGTTTTCACTTTCGACAGCTGTCTGCTGCTTAGTGCTTGAATTATCCGGACCTGATATCTGATCTTTCTTTTCAAGATAATAATCATAGTTTCCAAGATATTCAGTAAAGCTGTGATTCTTTAACTCAAGTATCCTGTCAGCGGTTCTGTTTATGAAATATCTGTCATGAGATACGTAAAGGAGAGTACCTTCATAATTATTCAGAGCGCTTTCGAGTATCTCTTTTGATGTAATATCCAGATGGTTTGTAGGCTCATCAAGTATTAGAAGATTTGACTCGGACAGCATAAGTTTTGCCAAAGAAACCCGTCCTTTTTCTCCTCCGCTTAGAGAACCTATCTTTTTAAAGACATCTTCACCGGTAAATAGAAAGGCGGCCAGAACATTTCTTATCTCTGTATTGTTGAGACCTGGATAGGCATCGCTTATCTCATTAAATATGGTGTTATCATCATTAAGTACGTGATGTTCCTGATCATAATATCCTACAGTTACCTTGGTACCCAGTTTATATGAACCGCAATCAGGGCTTTCTACACCGTTTATTATCTTTAACAGAGTGGTCTTTCCGGTTCCGTTATCGCCTATTATAGCAACATGATCTCCACGCTTTAGCTCAAAGGCTAAGTTTTCAAATAGTCTGTTAGATCCGTAGGATTTTGACATGCCGTTAACCGCTAAAACGTCTTTGCCTGATTCTATGCGCGGTATTAGAGTGAGCTGCATGTCATCATTTAGTTCAACAGGTTTATCGAGTCTTTCGATCTTTTCAAGAGCTTTAACTCTTGATTCGGCTCTTTTTATTGATTTCTCACGATTAAAGCTTCTTAACTTTTCTATAACGGCTTCCTGATGCTCAATCTGGGCCTGCTGCTTTATATAAGCGTTCATCGCAGCGTTTCTTAACATCTCTTTTTTTATTGAGTAGGCAGAATAATTTCCATCATAAGTAGTAGCATGACCTGCTTCGATCTCGATTACCTTATTAACGATCCTGTCGAGGAAATATCTGTCGTGCGAAACTATGAATACCGATTTTTTGTAATTGAGCAGATAGTTTTCAAGCCAGGAGACAGAGCTCATATCAAGATGGTTGGTCGGCTCGTCGAGTATTATCAGATCAGGTGAGAACAAAAGAAGTTTGCCAAGGGCAACACGTGTCTTCTGGCCCCCTGAAAGAGTATTTACAGATTGTGAAAGCTGATCTTCACTAAAACCTAGTCCCAGCAAAACACCTCTTACTTCACTCTTATACACATACCCGCCCTTGTCTTCAAATGCGGCTAGCATATCCGTATGCTTTGCTATCAGCATGTCAAGTTCTTCACCTGAAGAGACTTCCATATCCTTTTGAAGCTTTTCAAGTAAAGCTTCCATTTCGACCATATCCTGCTTGGTTGAGAGTACTTCTTCATAAACAGTCCTGTCAGAATCAAGCACTGCATTCTGTGGAAGATAACCGACGCTTAGATCCTTTGACATGGTAACTTCACCATTATCGGCATGTTCAAGTCCCATGATTATCTTTAACAGGGTAGTCTTTCCGCAACCGTTAACTCCGATGAGAGCGGCTTTGTCATTCTCATTAAGATGAAAACTGACACTTTTAAGTATGTGATTGTCTACAAACGTTTTATCAATATTATTGACTGAAAGTATCATAACAAATCGATTATACAGGCAATAGTGGATTTAGGCAAATATGAGCTTCAAACAAATTGACAAGAATTTCACAAGCGGAGTATAATATGTATTATGTAAATTTGATTTTTTGTGGGGGTATTATGGATGTAAGAAATATCTCCCAGGCTGTTATAACCCGTCTGCCGCGGTATTACAGGTTCTTGGGGGAACTAAAGGACAAAGGAGTTGAAAGGATCTCAAGCCAGGAACTGGCTGATATAATGAATGCAACAGCATCTCAGATCAGGCAGGATTTCAATAATTTTGGCGGATTCGGTCAGCAGGGCTACGGGTACAATGTCGAACTCTTATACAAAGAGATAGGCAAGATACTTGGACTTGACAGGCAGCATCATATGATACTGATCGGATCTGGTAATCTCGGACACTGCCTGGCAAATTACGTGAACTTTGAAAGAAGAGGTTTCATATTTGATGGATGTTTTGACAAAGATCCCGAACTTATAGGTAAGACTATAAGAGGCATCGAGATCATGCCGATGGAGATGATGGAAGATTTTGTCAAGGAAAACAATATTGATATGGCTGTCATAACCATACCAAAGAGCGGAGCCGTTGAAGTTGCCGACAGACTTGTTAAATGCGGTATCAAGGCAATATGGAATTTTGCTCACGTTGATTTAGAGGTTCCTGATGATGTTACTGTAGAAAGTGTTCATCTGTCCGAAAGTCTTATGAAGTTATCATATAACAGGACACATTCATTGAGGGAATGATATGGCAAAAGATATTGACAAGATGATAAATGCTCTTGCAGCAAAAAAGGTTCCTGTTGCCACTCTTGACAATAAGTGGCACAAGCTTTTTTCAAAGGTTGAAAAGACTGATGCTATCAAGGAATACGAGAGTAAACTTAATGAGCTTTTGCGAAAGCAGGGAAGAATAAACAGCGAGATCAAGGAGATCAAACGTGTAAAAAAAGAGCTCATGGATGAGATCGTTACTCTTATGGATGACAATGACGGATCTGATAAGGTTGAGAAGAATAAAAAACTTATAAATGACTGCAACGACAAGATCGATTCTTTCAATGATGACTTAATGGAGCTTCCAAAAGAGATAGCAGAAGTAAATAAGCAGTTGATGATTAATACAATGGATGCATGCTATGACGAGCTGAGAGAGAATGAAAAGGGGATTGAAGAGCTTGGAGCATGGTTGGCAAAGATAAGAATTGAACTTAAAAAGAATGTTGTCAGAAAGCAGGAATATGAGATTTCCAATCAGGAAATATATTCCTATATGCATGATATATTCGGAGCCGAAGTAGTAGATCTGTTTGACATGAAATACAATCCTTCGGACAATCCTATAAGGAAAGATAATCAACAGTAAGGAAGTAATAGATAATGTTGGAAAAATACGAAAGAGTGTGTGCGATCATTGATCTTGACAATGTCGAGAACAATATCACTCAGATTGAGAAGGTTATAACCGCTCCTCAGGGGATATATGCGGTTATAAAAGCAGACGGATATGGACATGGAGCCGTACCGATCGCGACGGTACTTGAAAAACATGATGCCGTAAAAGGATATGCCGTGGCTACAGCAGAAGAAGCTCTTCAGCTTCTTGATGCAGGTATAAAGAAGGAAATCCTTGTGATCGGATATACATTCCCTTATGCATATGAGGAAATGATAAAGCGTTCAATAAGGATGACTATATTCAGAGAAGATACTTTGATCGAACTTGAGAGGATAAGTAAAAAGATCGGGAAAAAGGCCATAGTTCACATCAAAGTAGATACAGGAATGAGCAGGATAGGCATTTCACCGTTCGATGAAGGCTTTGAGTTTATTAAGAAAGCTATTGCATCTGAATATATAGACGTTGAAGGTATATTTACGCATTTTGCGAGAGCCGACGAGACTGACAAGACGAGTGCAAATGAACAGTTCGAACTGTTTAAGAGTTTTGTCGAGGGAGTGGAAGCTGATACCGGATTTTCGTTTAAAGTAAAACACTGCTCAAATTCAGCAGCTATCGTAGATATGTCATATGCGCATATGGATGCTGTAAGAGCAGGTATCATCCTGTACGGACTCAGACCTTCAGATGAGGTTGATATTGAGCAGATCAATCTCAAACCTGTCATGAGTCTTGTAAGCCATATCACATATATAAAGGAAGTTGCAAAAGGTACTCCGGTTAGCTACGGAGGAACATTTGTTACACAAAGGCCAACAAGGATAGCTACTATCCCCGTAGGATATGCGGACGGTTATCCGAGAGCTCTTTCAAATAAGAGTTCTGTGATAATTCATGGCAAGAAGGCTCCGGTTCTTGGAAGGGTGTGCATGGATCAGATGATGGTAGATGTTACCTTTATTCCTGAGGCTAAGGAAGGAGATACCGTAACACTTGTCGGAAAGGATAAGGATGCTGTCATAACAATGGATGATCTTAGCAAGCTTTCGGATCATCTTAATTACGAGTTCGTCTGCGATATAGGAAAGCGTGTTCCAAGACTATTTGTAAAGGATGGAGAATACGTGTACCAGAAGGACTATTTCAAGGATGTTCCGGTCGTTGAACTGACCTAAGCATAATTGACTAGGACTTGATAAGATGTTATATTTATATGTCGGTATATTATAAGTTTTAAGGAGTTGAATGGGTACGGCAGGTACAGTAATTCTTTCGATCATTCTGTTTGCGATAGGTTTTGCATCGGGATTTGTTGCGAAGAATTTTAAAAGCATATTTAAAGGCAAGGCGGCTGAGGAAGAGATCATCTCCATCGTTAACGAAGGTACTGAAAAAGGCATGATCGAAGAATCCGAAGCGGCCATGATCAATAACATATTTGAGTTTGGCGATAAAGCAGCCAAGGATATCATGACAGACAGAAGCAACATTGTTGCCGTCGATGTGACACAGAAGCTTGAAGATGCGATCGAGGTAATGCTAGATAGCAGTAATTCAAGGTTCCCCGTTTACAGTGAGAGCATTGATCATATTGTCGGAATAGTGCATATCAAGGATGCGATCAGCGCAAACAGAGATAAGAATAACAGAAAGAAAACACTTGATAAGATAGACGGTCTTATAAGGGAGGCGAAGTTTATTCCTGAGACGCGCAAGGTTGATTCACTGTTTTCAACTATGCGGGCTGCAAGACTTCAGATGGTTATAGTAATCGATGAATACGGTCAGACTACGGGAATAGTTGCCATGAGAGATATACTCGAGGAGATCGTCGGAGATATCGATGATGAATATGATGATGATTCGGATGTAATCATAGCAAGGGAAGACAATAAATATATCATTGACGGTCTGACCAAGCTTGAGGATCTTGAAAAATATCTGGATATCACTTTTGATGATGATAACTTTGAGACCATAAACGGATATCTCATATCGAAACTTGAACATATCCCTGATAAGAAGGAAAAATTCGAGTATAACTATAAGGGATATGATTTTAAGGTTTTATCTGTTGAGAATAATATAATAAAACAGATACTCATAACAAATACAACAGAAGTAAGCAAACAGCAAGAGCCGATCAAGGCAGAAGCTGAAGAATAAAAAGATACAGGAAAGAGGTTTTTATGTCAGGACATTCAAAATTTGCCAACATCAAACATAAGAAAGAGAAAAATGATGCCGCAAAGGGTAAGATATTTACGATCATCGGCAGAGAGATAGCAGTTGCTGTCAAGGAAGGCGGACCGGATCCTTCAAATAACTTTAAGCTTGCACAGGTTATTGCAAAGGCAAAGTCAAACAATATGCCCAATGATACTATCGAGAGAGGTATCAAGAAGGCCAGCGGCGACATGGGAAATGTAAACTATGAGTATATTACTTATGAAGGCTACGGCCCCAGTGGTATAGCTATCATAGTCAAGACTCTTACCGATAACAAGAACAGAACTGCAGCTAACGTAAGAAGCGCATTTACAAAGGGAAGCGGAAGCATAGGAACTCCCGGATGCGTATCTTTCATGTTTGATGAAAAAGGTCAGATAATTATCGACAAGGAAGAATGCGAAACTGAAGCAGATGATGTTATGATGATAGCACTTGATGCAGGAGCTGAGGATTTTGCTGATGAAGAGGATGCATATGAGATAATAACAGCGCCTGATGATCTTGTAGCTGTTCAGAATGCGCTGGATGAGAATAAGATAGCATATGTATCAAGTGAAGTAACAATGATCCCTCAGAATTATGTTTCTGTAACTGATCCTGATACAGTAAAGCTGATAAACAGAATAATAGATCTTCTTGATGAGGATGATGACGTTCAGTCAGTATATACCAACTGGGAAGAACAGGAATAGAGGTAAAGGAAATGGGAGAATTCAAATCAAAAGAGACAATATGTATTCAGAGCGGTTATACGCCTAAAAACGGAGAACCCAGAAACATGCCTATAGTTCAGAGCACTACCTTCAAATATGAAGATTCTGATGCGATGGGCAGATTGTTCGATCTTGAGGAAAGCGGATATTTCTATACAAGGCTTGCCAATCCGACAAATGATAACGTTGCAAACAAGATATGCGCTCTTGAGGGCGGATATGCTGCTATGCTAACAAGCTCAGGTCAGGCTGCAAACTTCTATGCGATCTTTAATATCTGCGAGAACGGCGGACATGTAGTGATGTCATCGCCTATCTACGGGGGAACATTTAACCTTGTTCTTACAACTATGAAGAAGATGGGTATTGATTGCACGATCGTTCATCCTGATGATGATGAAGAAACGCTTAGTGCTGCATTTAAGGAAAACACAAAATGTGTTATCGCAGAGACGATCGCAAATCCGTCATGCATTGTTCTTGATATAGAGAAATTTGCCCGTGTTGCTCATGCACACGGAGTTCCTCTAATTGTGGACAATACATTCCCTACACCGATAAACTGCAACCCGATCAAATGGGGGGCTGATATCGTAACTCATTCGACGACAAAATATATGGATGGACATGGACTTGGTGTTGGCGGATGCATAGTTGACAGTGGAAATTTCGACTGGGATAAATACGCTGATAAGTATCCTGGACTTACTGAGCCTGATGATTCTTATCACGGCATAGTATATACAAAGAAGTTCGGTAAAGCCGCTTATATCACAAAAGCAACAGCACAGCTTATGAGGGATCTTGGATCTATCCAGTCTCCTCAGAATGCATTCTATCTTAATATCGGTCTTGAAACACTTCATCTTCGTATGCCAAGACACGTTGAGAATGCCCAGAAGGTTGCAGAGTTTTTGGCATCAAATCCCAAGGTTGCGTGGGTTAATTATCCGGGACTTGCAACTGATAAATACCATGATCTTGCAACAAAGTACTGTCCTAACGGAACCTGCGGTGTCATGGCATTTGGCATGAAGGGTGGAAGAGAGGCTTCAAAGGCAGTTATGAGTAATCTTAAGCTTGCATGCATTGTTACTCATGTGGCAGACGCAAGAACATGCGTGCTTCATCCCGCAAGTCATACACATCGTCAGATGACAGATGAGCAGCTGATAGAAGCAGGAATCCTTCCTGAGTTTATCAGACTCAGTGTCGGTATTGAGAATGTTGATGATATTATTGCAGATCTTGCTCAGGCAATAGACGCTATCTAAACCCAAGGGGGGTTACAATGGATATTTCCAGAAATAAATTCAGCAATGCGATGTGCGTATTGTTCACGAGTGTTCTTCTTGTACTGTTCTGCGTTTGTGTCGGAAGAAAATTCGGAATAGCAAATATGGTCAGCCGTATGATCATCACCGGAGTTTACTGCGGTGTTGTTGTAGGGCTGGCTTTTGTGCTTAATAAAACAGTTAAGAGATTTGTATCGGACGGAAAACGCATAGATGGGGATAAAGCATATCTTGCATCAATGATAGTTGCATCGATTCTGCTTGTGATCGTACGTCTTATGGTAATAAGCGATTTCATAAAGGTAGAGTTTTCCAAAGGAACTGTTTATGACATGGCAAAGATCGGATCCGATGGAAGGATCTATACCGGAATGACGACTGTAAACAGTATGTTTGCAACGCTTTTATCTGCTATGTTCAAGATATTCGGAAACACGTATTTCCCTGTTTATCTTACACAGACTCTTCTTTCTGTTATCGCATATGCGTTGATCGTTTGGTCTGTAAAGAACATATTCGGACGCTTTTCTTCGGCAACTGTCGCTGTCGGGATGGCGGTGTTACCGATATTTTTCAGAAACATTGCAAATGACGGCTCAGATTGTCTGCTTTTGCTTTTATTCGGAATCATACTATGGGTATCCGCATTATATAAGAATTCCATAGAACAGACAGAAGTAAAGATTGTTTTCAGTCTGTTTATAGGCTTGCTTACCGGAATACTTGCACTGTATTCCACTTTGTTCATGTTTGCTATAGTGATCCCTGTGATAGTTTTATTTAACTGCAACAGTGAGCCGACCAAAGACAGGGTAGTTAATACGTTTTGCATGATATTTGGCCATATATTTGCTTTCGGGCTTATATTGATCCTTTATTCATATCTGGTTGAAAAGAGCGGTGTAGAAGGATTTGTAAAACTGCTCATGAAACACATCAATTACAGATTCGGATTTATCTCAAATCCCGAATTCATTCTTAAGATAGGTGATGAGAGAGGAATCTTTCTGCTCCTGATACTTTGCGTGTTCTATTGTGTGATGTTCTGGCGCAATGAGGATGATACCGCTCATATCATCATTCCGTTCTGGGTAATAATATTTGCTCAGATGTTCTTTATCAACGTTAACAACAGACCAGCTTATATTATGATATTTGCACTTTGCCTTCTTATCATCGGAGGCTGTGGATTATACGGACTTGGAAGCATTGACAGTCCGGTAAGGGTTACACGTATTGAAGATGATATGCAGCCTGCTGAGATATCAAGTATAGATGATAAGCCTGTATCCGTTGCGGCTGTAAGACTCGCTGCCACTGAAAACAGCGTACAGGATCCCGATATAAAGGAAAGCAAGCCTGATGTTGTGATAAGACCTCAACAAGAGGAAAAGTCAGAGGAAATAAAGGCTGAACCGGAAGTTAAGTCAGAAGATCCAAAAACTGATCAAAAGTCTGAGGAGCTCAAAACCGAACCTGAGATTAAAACACAAGAGCCTATGCCGATCAAGGAAGAATCGACAGAGGAAACCGGCACAGCTGAACTTGACAGCAATCCGGAGGAGGAGAGAAAATACAATGCTCCCGAAGTAAGAAAGACAAGTGATTTCGGAATGAATGATGTTGATTTCGAGTCTTTGTTCAATGGCGATACTGTTCCTCCCAAAGCCGTATCCAAGAATATTTATGATGATGTGACAGAAGAAGTATCTGATAAAGAGACTGGCGATGAAGGCGGCAGTGAAGAAACTTCGGATGAAAATAAGGAAATTGAAGGAACTGCAGCGGATGCAGGAGTAAATGAGGGTGAGGACGTGATTAATGACATCTCAAATGATCAGAAGGCATATGTAGACTCATTCTTTGGCTATCTTTACGATGAGCCACAGAAACAGTATGTTTCGCATGCTTCGAATTTTGCGGATTTGGATCTTGATCTGGGAATCGATGCATTTGACAACCTAAATGTTGAAACCACAAAACAGGAAAAAGAAGAACCTGAAAAAGAGGTGAATGAGCCTGAAAAAGATGTTCAAAAACCTGATGATGAGATTTCAAAGCCTGTAGCGGAAGATAATTCTTCGTTAGAGTTTAACGAAGAGCCGGTTATTGATCTTGCACAAGATAAACCCAAAGTATCGTGGGAGGATTTCAGCATAGAGGAGTCAGTATCTGAACCTAAGAAGGAGATAGATAATATCGAGAGCGAGTTTGTCTTTGATTTCGATGAGCCTGCATTCGAGTACAAGAAAGGTTGGGAGCCTATAAAGAGCGAGTATACAGATAAAGCAAACGAAATGGAAGTATTCAAAGCTCTTACAGAGGCGGACGAAGCAGGTTCTAAGACAGAGTCTAATGAAAACAACTTCTTTGTTGAAGATAATGAAAGCCATAACGAAGATGAGTTCTCGATAGAAGAGATGCTAGGCAAAAAGATCGACGAAGATGAAGAGTTTTCTTATGAGGATGCTCTTAAGAACAAGATTGAAAATGAAGAAGCTCAAGATCTGATCGGTTTCTCATATGAAGATGCACTCTCTAAGAAACTTGATGTCGAGGAAGCTATTGAAAAGGCAAAGACGAAGGAAGAATTCTCGTTTGAAGATGCTCTTAATGAAAAGATAGTTACGGAAGAATCCATAAACGTTGCAGATCATCTTGGTGATATTTCATATGTCAAGGCTGTTGAACAGAAGATGACAGTTGAGGATGGCATCAAAGATAACCTTGGAGATGAGGGCTTCTCTTTCCAGGAGGCACTGGAGCAGAAACTTGATGTTGAGAGATCTATCGAGAATGCCAAGAATGATGAAGCACTTGCAGAGTTTGCAGGTGAAGAACTCATCACCGATGCAGATTTTGATTTCTCAGGAAACGGATTAAACGACAGATTTGTTTTTGAAGAGGCAAAGGAAGAACAAAAATCCGACATTTCAATTGAGACGGTTGAAACATTTTCTTTTGACAATTCAGAACAGCCTGTCATTAAGGAACAGACAGAAGATGCAGTTGACCTCATAAAAGAAGAAAAACTGGAGGAGATAGAAACAAAATCTGAGGAATTTACGTTTGATGATGATACGTCAAATACGATGAATGCAGCTGTAGACAGTACTAAGGAAGAAGAAAAGACTGAAGAAATCAAACTTGAAGAAGCCAAGCCTGATGAGGTTAAACCTGAGGAAATCGAGTTTATCGAAAACCCGCTTCCATTGCCTAAGAAGCATGTACACAGGGAGATGGATTACGGACGTGTGATCCCGGAAGCATGGATGCATTATGATGTTGAGATAAACAATACAAACAATAAATACGATATATAGGAAAAGCCCTTCGGGGCTTTTTCTTATATACAAAATATTGTATTTTTATGAGTGACGAACGCAAGATTATGTGATAAAATGATTAAGGTTGAAAATATGGGTTATTATGTGATTTTTTAAAGATTTACTTATCATGGCAAACAATACAGGCAAAAGAAGTACATCTGCAAGAAATACGCGGACTGCTTCGACAAGAAAGACAAATACAAATTCAAAGAATAAAAAGAATACCAGGACTATATCGGATGAGGATCTGCTCATAATCAACTATGCAGTGATCATAGGATCTGTAGGTCTTTGTATCCTTCTGTTTTTATGCAATTTTAAAATGGTCGGAAGCTTTGGGGATATTGTAAGCGGCATCATGTTTGGCCTGTTCGGGAAGATGGCATATGTTTTCCCTGTAATCCTCATACTCCTTGCTTTTTTGTGGATATCAAAGCAGACTGACAGCAGATTAAAAACAAAGATCATCGCAACGGTCATACTTTTCTTTGCAATAGCTATATTATTTGAAGTTACGGAAGGCTTTACGGCTTATAATGATAAATACAATATCAAAGATCTTTTTATGACAGGATTTGATGAAAGAGCCGGTGGCGGTCTGATCGGCGGTTCGATCGGATATTTCCTGAATAAATATATAGATACAGGTGCGACGATCGGTGTAGATGTTTGTGTTATTGTGATTTGTGCGCTTTTCATCCTCGGTAAAGGTTTTATAGATCTGTTTATAAACGGCTCTGACAAGATAAGAAATACCGCTAAGGAAGCCGGTGAGTATCGCAGAGAGCATATGCGTAACCGCATAGTTGAACAAGATGAAGAAGAATATGAAGAACAGCTTCCAAGACCACGAAGAAACAGTGCCGAGGAAAGACAGCGAATAAGAGAGCAGAAAAGACTTGAGAGAGAAGCCGAAGAAACTGAGAATATCCTTCGCATGGATAAGCGTGTTTCCGGAGTATCTGTTAATACTACATTAAAAGATGATCCGTCAGCAAAAAAGCACGATGACATGCACGAGATAACATTTAAGGAGACTGATCCGCCTGTCGTTAAGGAAAGGATAACCGTTAAGGATAGTAATCCTTTAGATAACAGTATCAGATTCCATATCGCAGGCATGGAGGAGGAGACACCTAAGGAGACTTCTGCAGATGTTCAACCCGTGAAGAAACCGGTTATGGCTACTATCGAAAAAGAACCTTCAAAGACTGAGGATAAGATTGTAGCTCCCAGTGTTAAAAACCACGAGAATTCAAATAAGAAGTACAAATTTCCACCTTTATCGCTCTTGTCAAAAAGTGGTTCAAAAGCTGCAGGTGACTCGAGAGCGACTCTCAGTGAGACAGCAAAGAAACTCGAGGATGCACTTGACAGTTTCGGAGTAAGTGCAAGAGTTACTGATATAAGTCAGGGACCGAGTGTTACCAGATATGAACTTGAGCCTGCGATAGGAGTAAAGGTCAGCCGTATCACTTCACTTGCAGATGATCTTAAACTCCATCTTGCTGCAAAGGATATCAGGATAGAAGCTCCGATACCGGGTAAGTCGGCCGTAGGCATAGAGGTCCCCAACAGTGAGAGCAGCGGTGTTATGCTAAGAGAACTCTTTGAAGATAAAGAGTTTAAGGATTTTGGCGGCAATATCGTGTTTGCCGTAGGAAAGGATATCGCTGGAAAGGTCATTGTAGCCGATATAGCAAAGATGCCTCATATGCTCATTGCGGGAAGTACCGGTTCGGGAAAATCTGTCTGTATCAATACAATAATAATGAGTATCATATATAAACATGATCCCAAGGATGTACAGCTGATCATGGTCGATCCTAAGGTCGTTGAATTGAATGTATATAACGGCATTCCGCATCTCATGATCCCGGTCGTTACAGATCCCAAAAAGGCGGCGGGAGCACTTAACTGGGCTGTAGCTGAGATGACCGACAGATATAAGAAATTTGCGGATCTGAATGTAAGAGATCTTAAAGGATACAATAAAAAGGTTGCTGAAGAAAACAGCGATGAATATAAGCATCTGCCTCAGATAGTGATCATAGTTGACGAGCTTGCTGATCTTATGATGGTTGCCGCAAAGGAAGTAGAAGAAGCGATCTGTCGTCTGGCTCAGCTAGCAAGAGCCTGCGGTATTCATCTGATCCTGGCAACACAGAGACCCTCGGTTGATGTAATCACAGGACTTATCAAAGCAAATATGCCCAGCAGAGTGGCTTTTGCTGTGTCGTCCGGTGTCGATTCGAGAACTATCCTTGATATGAACGGAGCAGAAAAGCTTTTGGGCAAGGGCGATATGCTGTTTTATCCTCAGGGATATACAAAGCCTGCACGTATACAGGGGGCATTTGTCTCCGATAAGGAAGTTTCCGAAGTTGTCGACTTTGTTAAGGATCAAAGGCTGCACAATGATTTCGGCGAACAGGCTCTTTCCGGAGTCGAGAAGATGAGTGTATCTTCATCTGCGGGAGGCATATCAAACGAAGACTCGCAGTACGATGAATTATTTGCTCAGGCAGGATATTTTATTATCGATGCTGATAAAGCTTCGATCGGTAATCTGCAGAGAAAATTCAAGATAGGCTTTAACAGAGCGGCAAGGATAATGGACCAGCTGTGCGAAGCAGGAGTTGTCGGCTCGGAACAGGGTACAAAGCCTAGAGAAATCATTATGAGCAGAGAACAGTTTGAAGCATTTGTTGAAGAATATGTATAAGGAGTAAGACACATGGCAAAAAGCGATATTGAGATTGCACAGGAAGCGAAACTCGAAAACATCGAGAACGTCGCAGCGTCACTCGGAATAGATAAGGATGAGATTGAATTATACGGAAAGTATAAAGCAAAGCTTTCAGATGAGTACATCAGTAGGATAAAAGACAACAAAAACGGAAAACTCATCTTAGTGACTGCCATTAATCCTACACCGGCGGGAGAAGGCAAGACGACCACGACGGTAGGACTGGGTCAGGCATTTGGCAAACTTGGAAAGAAAGCTGTCATAGCACTCAGAGAGCCGTCTCTTGGTCCGTGCTTTGGTATAAAGGGAGGAGCTGCAGGAGGCGGATATGCACAGGTAGTTCCCATGGAGGATCTTAACCTGCATTTCACAGGAGATTTTCATGCGATAACAAGTGCAAATAATTTATTGGCTGCATTACTTGATAATCATATCCAGCAGGGTAATGAACTTAGGATCGACACAAGACAGATCATCTGGAAAAGATGCGAGGACATGAATGACAGAGTACTAAGAAATATAGTAGTCGGTCTCGGCTCCAAAGCAGATGGTTTTGTAAGAGAAGATCACTTTGTTATAACCGTTGCTTCTGAGATAATGGCGATCCTTTGTCTTGCAGAGGATATGGATGATCTTAAGAAGAAACTTTCTCAGATAATAGTTGCCTATGATCTAGACGGTAATCCTGTAACGGCAAAAGATCTCAAGGCAGTAGGTGCGATGGCTGCGCTTTTAAAGGATGCAATAAAGCCCAACCTTATCCAGACTCTGGAACATACCCCTGCACTTGTTCATGGAGGTCCGTTTGCCAATATAGCTCACGGATGCAACTCTGTGCGTGCGACAAAGACTGCATTAAAGATGGCTGATTACTGTATTACCGAGGCAGGCTTCGGTGCTGATCTTGGAGCAGAGAAATTCCTCGATATCAAATGTAGAAAAGCAAATCTTGCTCCGGATGCGATAGTTCTGGTTGCAACAATCCGTGCTCTCAAGTATAATGGCGGGGTTAGGAAGGAAGATCTTGGAAGGGAAGATCTTGATGCTTTGAAGAAGGGCATCGTAAACTTAGAAAAGCACATTGAGAATCTTAAGAAATATGGTGTTCCGATAGTAGTAACGTTAAATGCGTTTGTGAGCGACACCGATAATGAGATGCAGTATGTAAAACAGTTCTGTGAGGAAAGAGGCGCATCCTTTGCTCTGAGCGAAGTCTGGGAAAAAGGCGGAGAAGGCGGTATCAATCTTGCAAATAAGGTTTTGGAAGCACTTGAAAAACCTTCCGACTTCAAACTGCTTTATGCTGATGATATGCCGATAGCTAAGAAGATCGAGACAGTCGCAAAAGAAATATACGGAGCAGACGGTGTCGATATACTTGCATCTGCAGCAAAGAAGATCGAAAAGATCGAACAGCTTGGCTTTTCAAATCTTCCGGTCTGCATAGCAAAGAATCAATATTCACTATCTGATGATCCTACTAAGCTCGGAAGGCCAACAGGCTTTAATGTTACGGTGAGAGATGCGTATGTATCAGCTGGAGCGGGATTTGTTGTAGCCCTTACCGGTGATGTTATGACTATGCCGGGGTTATCCAAGAATCCTGCAGCCTATAATATCGATGTGGATGAAAACGGAAAGATCACAGGTTTGTTCTGATAAGTAAAGAATAGTATATGAAATGTCCAAAATGCGGTCATGAACTTGGAGAAGGCAATCTCTACTGCGAAGTATGCGGCGAAGAGGTCTATATAGTTCCTGATTTTGAACCTGAAATAGAAAACAGCATATCGGATGTGTTGAGTGATGTGGCAGATCAGATATCACCGCAGGAGCCACCAAAACAACCCGTAGTCAATGAGGAACCTGTTGTAGTCATTAACAGAAAGACCTTTGTTATCGGATGTGCGGCTATACTGGCATTGCTCATTTTATGCGTCGCGCTCATCGGGTTTTATATGTTTAAGGATAACTCATATGATTACCAGATGAAACAGGCAGATGCTGCATTCTCATCAGGCGATTATGTGACAGCTGAAGAGTATTATGAAAAAGCCTTCAGTTTAAACAAGGACAATACCGAACCTCTGTACAAGATCGGGAAGATATACGAGCAACAGGGAAATCTTGTAAAGGCAGAGGAAATGTACGGAAAGGTGGTTGGCTACAGATATGAGTCCGAAGCCATGGAAAGCCTTATAAACGTATATATCCAGGAAAAGAAATATAATGAGCTCAATGCAGTGCTGCTTCAGTATGCCGATGAAGAACTGCAGCTCAAATACATCGACTATATGGCAAAGCCACCGGCTTTTTCGCTTGAAGAAGGCACGTATGATGATGTGAAGAGTCTTGAACTGATCCCATCTACAGAAGGTGCGATATATTATACACTGGACGGATCAGAACCGGGAAGCGACTGCAATCTTTATACGGAACCTATAATGCTTAAAAACGGCGAATATAAGGTGAATGCGGTATTTGTAAACAGCATAGGCGTATGCTCCCAGATAGTAGGTCATAAGTATATGATCAATTCAGATGTGCCGGATGATCCGATAGTTGCACCTGCTGACGGAACATACAGCGTTCCGCAGCTCATAACTGTAATAGCTCCCATCGGAGCAAATGTTTATTATACTACGGATGATTCGAGGCCGACCACCGGCAGCGCTATCTATACTGACCCAATAGCTATACCGCTAGGTGAATCTGTATATCATTTTATTGCAATAAGTTCTAGCGGAAGCGAAAGCGAAGAGGTGGTCTGCAGATATAATCTTGACGTTGATACAAGGATCACGCAGGAACAGGCCCTCGAGATCGTTAAGAACAGGCAGTTCGAGATCGGAAGAGTCATATCTCCCGAAGGCAATGTCGAAGGCAGCGAAGGAAAGTATATGTACGCTTACAGTGAACTGAGATATGTTCAGAACAGGACATTATACTTTGTGAGCGAGTACTATCAGGAAGGAACAATACGAATGTCCACCGGCAATATATTTGCTGTTGATGTATACGACGGACATCTGTACCAGGCAATTGCCGGAAGCAATAATACTTATACGCTAAGAGATTTCTGATCAAACTGATATTTCCCCGACGTTTTGTCGGGGATTTTTTAATTTTCTACAATTTTTTGTCGATATTCTTTGAATTTTTTGTTTGCACTTGATTTTTTGAACGGTATTTTATAAACTATAGTTTGTGTTTTTATATGATTTTATATGTTTGGAGGAGTTATGTATAAGATTATCGAAGCAAAAGAAATGGTTCCCAATATATATTGGATGATAGTTGAGGCTCCCAGAGTAGCAAAAAAGTGCCTTCCCGGCCAGTTTTTGATAGTGAGGACTGATGAGAACAGCGAAAGGATACCTCTGACGATTTGTGACTATGATCGCGAAAATGGTACAGTCACAATAGTATTTCAGACTATAGGTGTTTCAACAACACAGATGGCAAAGCTTAAGACGGGTGACAGTTTCCACGATGTAGTGGGACCGCTTGGAAGACCCAGTGAACTTATCGATACTCCTATAGATGAACTTAAGAAAAAGAGCATTCTCTTTGTTGCAGGTGGTGTGGGTACAGCCCCTGTTTACCCACAGGTTAAATGGCTTTGTGAAAAAGGGATCATGGCAGATGCTATTGTCGGATCAAAGACAAAAGATCTTCTTATAATGGAAGATGAGATGAGCAAGGTTTCTAACCTTTATGTGACTACCGATGACGGATCGTATGGCAGGAGCGGTATGGTCACAAAGGTTATAGAGGATCTTGTGTCTGAGGGAAAGAAATACGATCTCTGTGTTGCCATAGGACCTATGATAATGATGAAATTCGTTGCCAAGCTGACAAAGGAACTTGGCATACCTACTATAGTTTCGATGAACCCCATAATGGTTGACGGTACCGGAATGTGCGGAGCATGCCGTGTTACAGTCGGCGATGAGGTTAAATTTGCATGTGTTGACGGACCCGAGTTTGACGGTCACCTTATAAACTTTGATGAAGCAATGAAGCGCCAGCAGCTTTACAAGACTGAAGAAGGAAGAAAGATGCTTGAGCTGACTGAGGGTGATACTCACCACGGTGGTTGCGGAAATTGTAATTAGGAGGAAGTTATGGACGTTTTAAAGAAGGTTCCGGTTCGTGAACAGGATGCTAAAGTAAGAGCGACAAACTTTGATGAGGTTTGTCTTGGATACAATAAAGAAGAAGCTATGGAAGAGGCAAGCCGCTGCATCAACTGCAAGAATGCACAGTGCATGAAAGGCTGTCCGGTAGCAATAAATATACCTGCATTTATAGAGCAGGTTAAAAACGGTGATATTGAGAAGGCTTATGAGATAATCTCCGAGTCAAGTTCTCTGCCAGCAGTATGCGGCAGAGTATGCCCGCAGGAAAGCCAGTGTGAAGGCAAGTGCATCAGAGGAATCAAGGGAGAACCTATAAGCATAGGCAAGCTAGAGAGATATGTTGCAGATTATGCAAGTCAAAATGGAATCAAACCTCAGGCTGCAAAAGAAAAGAAAGGCAAGAAGGTTGCTGTAATAGGTTCAGGTCCTGCAGGACTCACATGTGCCGGCGATCTGGCTAAGATGGGGTATGATGTTACCATATTTGAAGCACTTCATGAAGCGGGTGGAGTTTTAGTTTATGGTATTCCTGAATTCAGACTTCCCAAGAGTGCCGTAGTTGCAAAAGAAATCGAAAATGTTAAGAGCCTTGGTGTAAAGATAGAGACTAACGTAATAATCGGTAAATCTATTACTATTGATGAACTTATGGATGAGGAAGGATTTGAAGCTGTATTTATTGGTTCAGGTGCAGGACTGCCTAAGTTCATGGGAATTCCCGGTGAAACGGCTAACGGCGTATTCTCGGCAAACGAGTATCTTACAAGAAGCAACCTTATGAAGGCTTTTGATGAAAAGAGCCCTACTCCTATAAAGAGAGGAAGCAAGGTTGCAGTTGTAGGCGGCGGAAATGTAGCAATGGATGCTGCAAGAACAGCCCTTAGACTTGGAGCAGAGGTACATATCGTATACAGAAGAAGTGAGGAAGAACTTCCTGCCAGAGTTGAAGAAGTCCACCATGCTAAAGAAGAAGGAATCATATTTGATCTTCTTACAAATCCAGTAGAGATCCTTAAAGATGAAAACGGATGGGTAAACGGTATCAAGTGCATCAGAATGGAACTTGGAGAACCTGATGAATCAGGAAGAAGAAGACCTGTTGAAGTGCCCGGAAGCGAGTTTGTCATCGATGTCGATACAGTAATAATGTCGCTTGGAACTTCACCAAATCCTCTTATTTCAAGCACTACTATCGGACTTGATGTAAACAAGAAAAAGTGCATAATAGCTGATGAAGAAAACGGTAAAACATCAAAGGATGGCGTTTATGCCGGCGGAGATGCTGTTACAGGAGCAGCTACGGTTATCCTTGCAATGGGTGCCGGAAAGGCAGCTGCTAAAGGAATAGATGAGTTTCTTGCAAACAAATAAACAAACAGCGAGGTTAAGAAATGCCCTGGTGTCCAAAATGTAAAAATGAATATAAGGAAGGCTACGAAGTATGTGCTGACTGCGGATGCAAACTCATGGACAGCATAGGTCCCGAGATGGTAGCCTACTTCGGAACTGAAGATGAAGCTGACAGGATAGTAGCATATCTTGAAGAAAACGGGATAGACTATGCTTATACTAGCTATAACAGCAAAGAAGGTCACTACGAGGTGCTCATTCAGGAGAGCAAAAAGGAAGAGATCAGAGGATATATGAGAACATATTTCACCAAGATCGCTCCAGTGGAAATACCTGAAGAGATCGAACAGCCTCAGATGATGAATGAGCCGCCTGTCATGATACCTAGATACAAGAAGCCTTCAGAACGTGCTGAAGAGTATAAGAGCGGAGCGCAGACTCTGTTACTTGTAGGTATAGTAGGCGCGATACTCTTAGTTCTTGTAGATTTAGGTATTATACATCTTTCACTCAGCAAGGAGAGCAGGATACTTATCAACATTGTAATGGGTGGAATGTTCCTTGTATTTATCATACTTGGAATAAATTCAGTAAAAACATACAAAAAACTAATAAAACAGTCTAACGAAGATGAGAAGCTCGAACAGGACATTATTGACTGGTTTGGAAAATCTGTTACGTTAGATGTGATAACCTCAGATGAGAACAAGAGAGATTCCGAAGAAGCCCTTTATGTCGGAAGAATCAATAAGATCAAAGGATATATAAAAGGAGAGTTTAAGGATTTAGACCTATCCTTTTTGGAATATATATCCGATAAAATTTATAACAACTTATTCAATTAGCATAATTTTGTGAAAAATTTATAAAAATTTTGTTTTTTGCTTGAAATTATTATACATTATTGAATAATCATGATATAATAATTTTACCAAAAGAAAACGTTATCAGTATTTACGTTTGGGGGTGTGGTTTATGGGCCTGTTTGATTTTGGAAAAAAAGAATGTAAGCCGTTAGAAGCAGTACTGTTCAGCTTACAGATGAATATGTCTAACAACTACAAAGATGCAACTATTTCTGACATGAACAAGCTCGAGACTCTTTATGAGACTTTGAGAAAAAGCGGAGAGTTGAATGAAAAACAGATGATATACTATGCAGGTATCATCGATGAATGGCGCGAGAAGACAAAAGGCTTTGGCTATAAGAATCTGGCTCCTACAAGAAAATAAAATTATTTAAGGCTGTCATAGAGACAGCCTTTTTTTTTATTGCATAATCTAGTATAATTATATAGGTTTATGGAGTGTTTATGGACGATAATAAAACAGAAGTCTTGAGCATAGACATCAATCATGCCTGCAACATTTTCGGGCATAATGATGTCCATATGAAAACAATAGAAAAAGAACTGGGAGTTGATATTTTTTCTCAGAATGGTGATATGGTCGTTAGAGGAAAAGAATCGGCTGTTAATAACGCAAGAAAGGTTCTCGATACTCTGCAGGAACTGTCGAAAAGGGGAAATGAGATTTTGGAGCAGAATGTAAATTATGCCGTTGAGATGGCAGCTTCCAGTGAAGATACTGAAAAGCTTATAGACATCGACAAAGAGATCATATGTCATACCGTTGCCGGAAAGCCGGTAAAGCCTAAGACACTGGGCCAGAAGCAGTATGTGGATGCGATAAAGAATAACATGGTCGTATTCGGAATGGGACCGGCAGGGACGGGAAAGACGTATCTTGCCATGGCTATGGCTATCACGGCATTCAAGAACAATGAGGTCGAAAGGATCATTCTGACCAGACCGGCCATAGAAGCCGGTGAGAAGTTAGGTTTTTTGCCTGGAGATCTTCAGTCAAAAGTGGATCCTTATTTAAGACCGCTTTATGATGCTCTTTATCAGATCATGGGTGCCGACGGATTCCTAAAGAACATGGAAAAGGGACTTATAGAAGTAGCACCTCTTGCTTATATGAGAGGACGTACTCTGGATAATGCTTATATAATCCTTGACGAAGCGCAGAATACTACACCGGCCCAGATGAAGATGTTTCTTACTCGTATCGGTTTTGGCTCCAAGGTAATAGTTACGGGTGATGCAAGTCAGAAAGACCTTGCTCCAGGCCAGCAGTCGGGTCTTGATGTGGCACTTAGAGTCCTTGGAAAGATCGATGGGATTGAGATGTGCAAACTGACAAGCAGAGATGTTGTAAGACATCCGCTCGTTCAAAAGATCGTCAAAGCATATGAGGATTACGAGACAAGACAGAACAATAGAAACGCTAAAAGGCATTCTGACAGATGAAGATATATTTGGATAATACAACTGATACAGAATTTGATTTTGATCATAACAAGGTGGCGGAAGATGTCTGCAAAGGTGTCCTTGAGCAGGAGAAATGCCCTTTTGAGTGCGAGATAAATATCACGATAACCGATAATGCTGCCATAAAGGAGATCAACAAGCAGACCAGAGATATAGATAAGGAGACTGATGTCTTGTCTTTCCCGGGACTGTTTTTTGATAAACCGGGAGAGTTTGATGAAAATACCAGGGACGAAGCTGATTGTGTAGATCCTGAGAACGGTCTGATCATTCTGGGAGATATAGTATTGTCTGCAGACAAGATATTTGAGCAAGCTTCAGAATATGGTCACAGAGTAAAAAGGGACTATGCGTTTTTGATCGCGCACAGTATGCTGCATCTTTGTTGATATGACAATATTAAGGAAGATGAAGCGGCTGTTATGGAGGAAAAACAGCGAGCTGTTCTTGACAGGCTCAACATTACCAGGGGGAATTAAAATGGGAAATAAAAGATTGTTTGAATTCATAGAGTGTTTAAGCTTTCTTATATATTTTATCATCCTGTTTCGAAAGAGCGGAGCTGTTGGAGCCGGCATCTTCGGAGCGACAATGATCTTCTATTATTTGGTGTATGTGATATTCATCGATTGCGTCGGAAATACCCTCACTCGTCTTGTAGCGGCAAGACTGCGTCGCGGATTCAGGGACAATGCCAAAAGGATATTCGGCTACGTGATGTTATATACTTTTCTTGCCGGTGCTTTGATGATAATCATCTTTCTTACGATGTCCGGGACATTTTCAAACGGCCTGTTTAAAAACGGATGCGTTGGAAGTGTAATGACATTTCTCGGAGTCCTGTTTTTTATCAATGCGTTTTCTAATAATATAAGGTGCTATTATGTTGGATGCGGTGGTCATATAATCATGACGATCGCTGATATTGCTTTTTGCATACTGCTTCCTGTAGTCGCAATATTCGGCATTGACTTTTTTACTGAATACGGTACTAAGGTGGCAGCGCTAAAGAATAACGATATAATGGTCGGAGTTTATGCGGCCATAGGTGCAGTGCTGTTCATAGCTCTGGCGATGCTTATCAGACTGCTGATACTCACTGTAGGTATAAGAAGCCTTATCAGACAGGAGCATTATTCGTTTAACGAGGTAAGGAGCAAGGACGGATTCAGGACTTTCATGAGAAGCTTCCTTCCAGAATATGCAAAGAGCTTGAGAACAAAGATATTCCCTGTTATAACAGTGTTCATGTGCCTTATGGTATTTACCCGCGTGAATTTTTCGCTGGGCGGAGTAGAGAATGAGATCTATACAAGGCTTGGATACATTGTAGGGCCGGGTATCGCTCTGCTACTATTTGCAGTAAAACTTACAGGAGGATATATTTCACTTGTATACGGCAAATTGAGAGTGAGCTACAAGAAAGAAGATCGCAAAGGGATTATTTCGAGGTATAACACATTTGCAAAAAATACTTTTATTGTCATATTTCCCGCATTTGTGTTTATGCTCGTGTTTTCTAAGGCGGTATGTCCAGGAGTTTTTGGCTGCCAGGAAGAAGAGGCGTTTCCTCTTGGACGGATCGCTGCATTTTGCTTCCTGTTCATGGCTTTCGACGGTTTCTTTGACGCTGGATTAAGAGCAACAGGATATGATCTGGTAGCCTTTTTTGGAAATATTGCCGGATTTTTGGTAGCTCTCATGTATATTCTTCTGTCAGGAAAGAGCGGTGTAAAACCTACGTCCTTTTTGGTCGCGTTGCTGCTTAGCTTTATCACGGCCATGCTGATCCACGGATTCTATGCTCTTAGCTATATAGGTATCAAGTATTATGATTTTGTGGCTAAGGCAGTAAAGGTGCTTATAGCTATCGCACCGGTAGTTGTCATAGAACTGATCCTGGTAAAAATCATCACCATGAATCCGCTCATAATAGTGATATCAGTACTCATAGGTTATATAGTTTACTGGACTGTTTTTGTTTTGCTGCGAGGCTTAAATCAAAAGGAGATAGGAAATCTGCAAGGAACTTTTGTATTCTATCCGTTTAGGTTCATTGCGGGATTATTTCATATAAGATAGATATGATCAGAGTTAGTCAGATCAGAGTGGGAGCTGATATCCCGATTAAACAGCATCTGGAGATAATAAGAAAAAAAGTCGCGAAAAAGCTTAGGATAAATGCTGATTCTGTGACTGATATGAGCATTTTCAGAAGGTCATTGGATGCAAGAAAAAACAGAGATATATGTTTTGTATATTCAGTAGATGTAAACATATCTGACGAGAACAGGATACATACGAAAGATCCTGACATATCAAAGATATCTGTAAGAAATTATTCATTCCCTTATAGTTGTGCCACTGAATTATCAAAAGATCAAAGACCGGTTATCATAGGAATGGGACCTGCGGGATTATTCTGCGCATATATGCTCGCTCGAGCAGGATTTAAGCCCATAGTCTTTGAACGCGGAAAGCGCATAGAAGAAAGAACCAAGGATGTAGAAAAATTCTGGGAAGGTGAAGAACTTGATCCTTCTTCAAATGTTCAGTTTGGCGAAGGCGGAGCAGGCGCTTTTTCTGACGGCAAGCTTAATACTCTTATTAAAGATAAGAACGGTATCAATAAGGAAGTATTGAGGATATTTGCTGATCATGGTGCTGATGAG
>JAGCXJ010000312.1 GCA_017961385.1 Lachnospiraceae bacterium | reverse complement strand
CAACGATCAGATCCAGAAGGTATACGAGGTCGGTGATTTCATTGTCGGCATAAGCAACCAGTTAAAGCTTTTATCATTCAATGCTTCGATAGAGGCTGCAAGAGCGGGCCAGGCCGGCAAGGGATTTGCGGTCGTTGCTGACGAGATAACGGACATGTCCGAACAGACAAGGGACGGCATGGAAAGGATCAATGCGATACTCTCCGATATAATGCAGAGCAGTTCTGGTGTTACGGAAAGCATTGCCAAATGTACCGATACATACAATAATTCCAAGTCGACATTCGGCGAGGTTACAAGATCATTTACGACCATCAATACAAATTCTATAGAGACTCAGGATAAAGTAAACAAGATAAGCGACATGTTTACCGTTATGGAAGGCAATTCCGAGCAGTCAAAGAGCCTTGCTACGCAGCTTTACGAAGCAGCTCATGACATAAATGAGATGACGGGAGAGATAGCCAGCATCTCGCAGGAAGTATCTGCTGAAGCTACTCAGCTTGGTGATAATACCGTTGCTCTTGACGGCATGCTTGCAGGTATCCAGAGACTCTTAAGAAGATTCGATACCGGTGTCCTTCCTACAAGGAATAAGGCGAGCAAGGAGATCAAGATCGCGATGCTGAGCATGTTTGACAATGACTTCTGGTACGGCGTCAAGCGCGGTGCGAACTATGCTCTGAAGGAGCTGGCTGAGTTAAATGCGAAAGTGAAGTTTGTGCCTCTTATCGCAGGAGATACCGATTTTGATGAGATGGTAAGAGGAAATATCAGAAGCCTTATCGCCGATGGCTATGATGCTATCATATATCCCGGATTTTTGGGAGGACTCGATTCGGTTCTCGAACAGGCCAAGGCTAAAGGCATTAAGCTCATGACTTTCAACTGTGACTGTGCAAATCCTTCTTTAAGACTTGCATGTCTTAAATCCGATTCGATATCACAGGGCGAGATGGCAGCAAAGGCTGCAGCTGATCTTATCGGAAAGAACGGTCAGGTGGGCATCCTAATGGGCGATCCTTCCGTTATAGGAAATGTCGAGAGAAAACAGGGATTCATAGATAAGATATCAAAGTACAAGGGCATAAAGATCTCCGGCGAAGTAGTAGTCGATGATGACGGCGATGATGTTTACAAAAAGACCAAGGCATGGCTTGAAAAAGACAGCACGGTTCAGATACTGTTCTTGACAAACGGCTTCCCCGAAGATGCTGCAAGAGCGGTTGTTGATGCAAAGCGTTCCGGCAAGACGATGATCATAGGATTTGACCTTAATCCTGCGCTGTTCCCTTATATAAAGAACGGTTCGATCGGAACCATTATAAGCCAGGATTCATTCGGACAGGGTCACGATCCTATCGTCATGATGTACAATCACATAGTAGACAGAAAACCTTTCCCTGCAGAGGTCATCTCATGCAGAGCATCTGTTGCGGATGCGAGCAATATCGACGATCTTATAGAGGGTTAATATCAGACATTAAGAGGAGGCTTGTAAGGAGCTTCCTCTTTGTCTTTCTTAAATTATTATTAAACTGGTTGATTTTTGAGATAAAAGGTTTATATTAATAAGAGATAAATCATTTCAGACATTCATTACAACATTCGTTGTGTGATTTCCGATCAGAGGTAATTTTATGAGAGAAAAATATGAGACACTTGCGCTTGTCGATCTTAAGGCTATCGCAAAAAGCAGAGGCATTAAGGGCACTTCGAGCATGAAAAAGGAAGATGTCATTAATGCAATGGTCGAGCTTGACGAAAAGGAAAAGCTTGCCGCAGCTGCTGCAGAAACAAAGAAGGAGCCTGAGAATAAGCCCGTTGAGAGCAAGCCTGTTGAAAATAAATCAGAAAACAAGCAGACAGATAACAAGGACGGGGTCATAAATGATCTTGACAGCGGTGTAACCGCAAGAGGAATTCTTGAGATCATGCCTGACGGTTTTGGCTTCATACGTTCTGAAAACTATCTTCCCGGCGAGAATGATGTTTATGTTGCTCCAAGCCAGATAAGAAGATTTTCAATGAAGACGGGTGATATCGTTACAGGCAATACACGTGTCAAGTCAGCCACTGAAAAGTTTTCTGCTCTTTTGTATGTAAAGAGCATAAACGGACTTGCACCTGAGGTAGCTGCAAAGCGAACAAACTTTGAGGATATGACACCGATATTCCCAAACAGCAAGCTGGCTTTGGAAGCACCGGGGGCTCCGGTAGCAATGCGTATAATGGATATGATAAGTCCGGTCGGCAAGGGACAGAGAGGAATGATAGTATCACCTCCAAAGGCCGGCAAGACAACGCGACTTAAAGAGGTCGCAAAGTCTGTTTTAAAG
This sequence comes from Lachnospiraceae bacterium, assembly GCA_017961385.1. Classification (GTDB taxonomy): domain Bacteria; phylum Bacillota; class Clostridia; order Lachnospirales; family Lachnospiraceae; genus Colinaster. The sequence goes on along the minus strand of JAGCXJ010000312.1, from coordinate 505 downwards.
AATAATCCAGAGATACACATGATCATCCTTTTAATAGATGAAAGACCTGAGGAAGTAACAGATATAAAAGAGGCTATAAGAGGAGACAACGTTGAAGTCATCTATTCGACATTTGATGAGCTTCCCGAACATCACAAGCGTGTGGCCGAGATGGTAATAGAGAGAGCAAAGCGTCTTGTTGAACAGAAGGAAGATGTAATGATCCTGCTTGATTCCATAACAAGACTCACCAGAGCCTATAACATGACTGTTCCGCCAAGCGGAAGGACTCTTTCCGGAGGTCTTGATCCCGCAGCGCTTCATATGCCCAAGCGCTTCTTCGGTGCAGCAAGAAACATGCGTGAAGGCGGAAGCCTTACGATCCTTGCAACAGCCCTGGTCGATACCGGTTCAAAGATGGACGATGTGGTCTACGAGGAATTCAAGGGAACAGGAAACATGGAGCTTGTTCTTGACAGAAAGCTTTCCGAAAAGAGAGTATTCCCCGCCATCGATATTCCAAAGT
>JAGCXJ010000027.1 GCA_017961385.1 Lachnospiraceae bacterium | reverse complement strand
GAAATTTTTCCATCTTTTCCTTTGTATATCATAAATTCAGCTAAAGCTCTCTGTCTGCATTCTTCTCTTTCCTGTCCGGATAGAAAGTTTCCTAGTGAGTAATATACTATCGTCTCATGCCCACTTTCCTCTTTAGGTATGATCTGTGTCTGTTGTATGACATGCGGATGGCATCCTACGATAACATCTGCTCCATGGGATGAAAACAGCTTTGCAAGATACTGCTGACGTTTATTTGGGATTGTTTCGTACTCCTCTCCCCAATGTACATATACCACCACTGCATCTGCTCTTACCCTCGCATGATCAAGTGCATCAGTTACTCGATTCTCATCTTTTAAGGTTTCGACAGCATACGGATTCTCATCAGGCAGCGCCATACCATTAAGCAAATCGGTAAAAGCTAAAACAGCTATCCTGATCCCATTAGCATCTATCCAGGTGATCGCATCCTCTGGTTTTTGCGCAGTCTCGTTACCCGCGTGAACTCCGGCATATTTGATACCCTTTTCTTTTAAAAATGATACCGTGGTATCTATACCATACATTCCTTTATCGTACGCATGGTTATTGGCCAGACATACAAAGTCAAATCCTGCATCGATAATGGCATCACCTATGCTTATCGGAGTACCGAATCTCGGATAGTCACTTACAGCGCCCATATCCTTAACCAGTATCGTCTCCTGATTTATCATAGCGATGTCCGCCTTTTTAATCCGTTCTGCTATATCTTCATACAGATACGAGTAATCGTCTGAACCGTCAAGAAGCGACAGATGGATCAGATTGTCACCTACGCACAGTAAACTAGCGTCTCTTTCCTTTGAACCGCCAAGCAGTTTTAATCCGAATCCTTCCCATCTCCATACACGTGATCTGTTTTCTCTGTCAGTAACTATAAGTGTATCGCCTTCTCCCGAAGCCAAAGATAAAACCTCATATCCCAGTTCTGATGACATCCATATGGGACGCAGACGCATTTCTCTTGTTTTGTCATATTTATATATGAATATGTGCTGTTTAAGAGCTATATCATTTTTCTTAACCCAGAAAGGTCTGTGTTCTCCATAGCTTCCATGCTTCCATACAAGCATGATCAGCTCTTCCAAACCGTCCCTGTCAATATCTTTTATAATGACAGACTGAATGGCCATATCATCTTGAGAACGCCATACTGGCTTTTCATCGTTTTCATTATCATATATACTCAGGTGTCTGTCTTTGAGTTTAATGAAACCTTCTCCATAATCTGTACTGAAAGCTTTCCATTCTATCCAGGAAGGCAGAAACGCACAATACCACCACAATAAGATAAAGGCAGTGATAATAACTATCACTGCCGCTATTATAGCAATATGCTCTTTAATCAGTTTCTTGCCCCTAATCGCCATAATGCCATCTGTATCTGTAACTCTGCGTCCATGCAGGCTGTTCAATTTCCTCGAAATGATACTCATCGTTATCATCCATGCTCATACCGAGTTTTATTTGCCATTCCTTGTCTGTCATACGATCAGATATTGGCTGTTCGAACTGATAGAAATTAAATACTCCGCCTCTGCCAATATGCAGTTCTCCATCAATAGGAAAGATAACATATATAGTCGAAGCACCGCCTATACCTAACTGCAGACATGAACCGTTCGGATCCGTTGCTATATCGGTAACAAGCGCCATTGGAAACTCTCTCGAATCTATATATTCCTTGTCTGTCTTGTTCTTCAGCGTATCCTTCCAGAAATGCTCTAAGCTTCCGCCGTATCCTCTTATAAGCTCATATTCGTCATCAGTAAGAGATTCTCCGTTAAGTTCCTTGACAGAAATATCTCTTAGGTTCTTAGAAAGCTCACCTAAAAGTCTTAATCCTTCCTTGTCTTCATCGCTAATGACACCAAGTTTATCAAGTCCGTCAGATGTATTCTTTGTAAGAGTATACAATCTGCCGTACAGTTCTGGTTCCGGTTCTACATATCCTCTATCGTCATATACCGTATCGTCTCCACCGCCCATTTCGGCCATGACCTGCTTTGCATAGAGTACTGTATCATGCTTGAGTTCGGTGTAACTGCCAAGGTAGCTCTCTAAGCTCTTCTTTTGCCATTCGTCATTAGTCATAAATGACGGATATCCCTCTCCTTTCTTAATAAGGATCGGATTTAGGGTATACAGCCAGCCTCCGTAAAGAGATTTTGTTCTGTATCCATCTTCATCAGCCTTCTTTACCACTGCCCTAGCTTTATCCATCTGATCGTAGTAATTGGGATATCTGTCAAGTCCTTCATCAGCTATAACAGAAAGTGCCATATCGCTTCCTAAAGCAGCCGGTACATCAAGCGCATCCGGAAGCATCCTCTTTGAGCCGTCATCAGCCTCCTTGACATTACTGTATATCAGATTATCAAGAATAGCAGCATCAAGGGTAAATCTCTGTCCCATGAAGCGAAATCCCTTTGATTCCTCATTCTTATCAGTCTTTCCTTCATCATCGGAAAAGATCTGAGAATTGATTGCAGGAGCATCAAGGCTTTCAGTGAGCTTATTAAACACATCCCAGCCCTTTTCATCTCCTATCAGATCTGAAGCACTGATTTCCTGTCCATATGCTTCATAAATAAGCGGAAGATATTCATAATATCCGTTATCATCACTAGATCCGACAAAGAAAGATGTCACTTCATATACTGCATCCCATTCATCTAAACTTTCTTTGTTACTCTCATCACTCATGGCGAGAGTCATAAGGAGAGCGCATCTGTTCATCAGCTCGCTTTTCTGAGAATAATTGGTGCGTCCATACCACATCATGGTCCTGAAATAGTTTTCCAGTTCTTTATCTCCTTCATAATAGCCTCTTGGCTTGTACTGGGAATAATCCTCATACTCACCGGTTATTGAAGAAGTATATATGCCTGATGCATCAACTATGTTACTAACCTCATCAACAACTTCCTGCGCTGCATACTCAGGCATGATAACGCCATCTGTACCAAGGAGCCTGTTCGCTACACCGAAATAGATCACATTTAGCCTTGCTGCCTCTTCCCATTCACTGCCTTTAAGAGTCAGATACTGATCTATTGAAGCATTGAACATACCTACAGATAGTTTTTTGATACTGTCTGTGAGAAACTTCTTCTCAGTATTCTCCTGAAGCATTGCAAAATAAAGATGATATGTATGCATCATCGAATCAGTTGTGATAAAGCTTGCATACTGAGCATATCTGTTGAACTCATACAGGTCAAAGAATTCGGATTCACTGCCGTAAGCTACAACAAAATTATTCTCAGCCAGCTTTTCTTTCGCTTCAACACCAAGATAAACCCTGTCTATATCATACACATCACTGAGATCAGACTTTGCTTTATATGGTGCTATGCTCGGAGTATACTCAACCTGATCCTTGTCGTAATCGATAGTTATCATCTTACGCTCCAAGCTTTTTACGGTACCATCGGCAGGCTTAGGATCAACTGTTTTCTTTTTATCTTTTTTGACCTTATCTTTTTCTGAATCGGTCTGATCTGATCCCTGCTCATTTACACGCTCGCTTAGAATCCTGTTATATGCAAATACAGCACCTGTGGCGACTATGGCAAATGCCAGAATGCCGATCAGTATTCCAATTATTGTATTCTTTACATTCTTACTCATATCATTCCTTACTTATGCAGTAATTCATCCATTGCATCGTCTTCTTTATCCCTGATATCAGAAACAGCTCCCTTTGATGAAAATATCATGCTGCATTTACACTCATCACTATAGGGCTTCCAATCAGTAATTGCAGTGCCGTATTCATCAAATCCGTTAGGATCTCCGTTTTTTACTAAGTTATACCAGTAAT
>JAGCXJ010000311.1 GCA_017961385.1 Lachnospiraceae bacterium | reverse complement strand
TTGTCATCAACATCAGTGAAGTTTGAAACGTAGTTGACCTCAAGGCCCTTGTATTCCAAAAATCTTCTGAAAGCATCAAATACTATCATGGGTCTTGCGTTACCGATATGTATCAGATTGTATACCGTAGGTCCGCAGACATACATGGAAATGTGCCCCACTCTCTGCGGGAAGAACTCCTCTTTTCTCTTATTTAGCGTGTTATAGATTTTCATAATCTTCTCCCTCTCTAGCTTCTGTTAGCACAGCAGTTGCGACATGCATCTGTCATATCCATGGTAGCAAAATCAGCAGGATTTTCCAGCATACATATCGAATATGCCGATATTCCCTCACCGTTTCCGGTAAATCCAAGGCCTTCCTCGGTAGTGGCCTTTACATTTACCTGTCCTATATCGATAGAAAGCGCATCAGCGATGTTTTCTCTCATTTTATCAATATAAGGACGCATCTTGGGTGCCTGAGCAACTATCGTCGCATCTATGTTCTGAATGATGAAACGCTCATCCTCTATCATCTTTCCGACCTGTTCTAAAAGCTTTAGACTGTCGGCTCCCTTATATTTCGGATCATTATCCGGAAAATGCTTTCCTATATCTCCCAGAGCAGCTGCTCCAAGCAATGAATCCGATATTGCATGCAACAGTACATCTGCATCCGAGTGGCCCAAAAGACCTTTTTCATAGGGGATGTCCACACCGCCGATGATCAGCTTTCTTTTTTCGACAAGCTTGTGCACATCGTATCCCATGCCTACTCTCATATCTTTTCTCCCTCATTCATATCAGCTATCGAATACGATGGAGCAAATATGGTGCTTCCGTTCATCTTGTAATATCCTCTGAATATCCTGTCGAGTACGATCCTTACTCCTTCATCGTCAGCCTCAAGAAGAATTACCAAGAACTGCTGTCTGCTGTATCTTGTGACAACATCAACATTTCTTATCATCTGCCTTATTGACTGTTCCATGCAGAACATGGCTTTTTCAAGATCCTCGACTCGAGGATTTTCTTCCGTATTCGATTCAAGCGTTATCATAACTAACTTGAACTGATGTGAATATCTCTTTTCGAGATTTACTATATATTCGTATAGTCTTGCGAACTGTCTGTATTCCACGTCCATGGCGCCTTCATAGCTTCCGCTGTTCTTTATGCCATTGACGAGTCTGTTTATATCTATGCTCTCATTGCGTGCGGACTCGGAGTCGCTGTTATAGAAACTGTATCCGTCCTTGCCGTTCTGTTTTACGTGATACAGAGCCTTATCGGCTTTATTATATGTATCAGCATAAGTATCTGAAGGAGCACACATTACCATACCGGCCGAAAGCGATGCAACCGCAATCTCAGGATCCTCGTTCTTCTTTTCGACAAACTCGTTGATGATCTTCTGGACCTTGGCCTCTGCAGCATCCTTTGTGACATTCTTCATAAAGAATAGGAACTCGTCACCGCCGAGTCTGCAGCATAAGCTGTTCTCATTATTTGCTATGAGAGTATCTCCCATGAGCTTTAATACTTTATCACCGGCTTTATGTCCGTTTGTATCATTGATCTTCTTAAGATTATCTACATCAAAGAAGATAAAGCAACCGCTCTCTTCCTGCATGATCTGAGCAATCGCAGTCTCTCCTGTTGTCCTGCTCATGATACCAGTTGTTATATCTATATCATCCGCACCGTTCTGAGCCACAAAGGTTTCCATTACCTCCTGTAAAAGCGCAGATGATGCTTCCATAGAATCATCACTCTCTATCTGGTCATTCTTTAGGATCACATCAAGAAGTCCGTGATCCCAAAGCCCGATGAACACATCAACGAGATAAGGATCGAACTGCTTTCCCTTTCCATCAACGAGTTCATTTCTTATATGTTCAGGGCTGTAAGCTCTTCTGTATATGCGCTTTGAACTCATAGCGTCAAATGCGTCTGCTATGGCAACGATCCTTGCCTGTTCAGAAATATCCTCGCCTTCGAGTCCTTTCGGATATCCGCTTCCGTCAAATCTTTCATGATGACATAGCGCAACATCTTCGGCACCTTCGACCATCATCTTGTTTCTTAAGATCTCGCCACCCATTGTTGCATGCGATTTGATTATATTGTATTCCGAATCCGTCAGCTTCTTTGGATTATTCAATATGGAATCCGGTACACCGATCTTTCCAATATCATGCAAAAGAGCAGCATATCTTAGATTTTCTACCTTTTCCTTTTCCCATCCGAGTGCTTCAGCCATCATGACTGAAAACTGACTTACTCTTGTCGAATGTCCCTTTGTATACGGATCCTTTGCATCTATTGCATTTGCAAGAGTGTGTATAGTCTGCAAAGACATCTGCTCAATCTTTCGGCTTCTCTCTTCTGCCTTGGCAGTCTGTCTTTCAACTTCTTCCTTTAGGTTGGTCTGCAAAAAATGAAGCTCGATGATTCGCGATATACGCTGAATGAGTATATCCTGTCTGAAAGGTTTGGTGATAAAGTCATCCGCACCTTCCATAAGACCGTTAGCCTCTGTTTCCCTGTCATCATCTGCGGTCACAAAAACAACGGGGATATCAAACGTATCATCAACAGCTTTGAGTCTGTTGATGACATCATGCCCGTTCATCCCCGGCATATGTACATCAAGAAGTATCAGGTCAGGCTTTTTCTCATTAACAAGCTGCAATGCTTCTTCTCCGGAAGCAGCTTCTCTGATCTCAAACCTGCCGCGTAACATCCTGGACGCTATTTTCCTGTTGAGAGGCTCATCATCTACAATTATGATATCAGCCTTTTCACTGAAAAAATCTCTCATACGCTAACTTACGCAAGTGCGTTCCTTACGATACCCAGAACACGCTGATAGTCATTAAGACAATCCTCATGCCTGCGCATGATAGTTTCCGCATCGTGAGCCTTGCATGCACTCTCAATTTCAAGAGCCTTGGCTGACAGCTCAGATGCACCTATTGTCATGGACGAGCTCTTTACAGCATGTATCCTGATCCTGTAACTGTCCCAGTCCTGCAGTTCAAAGAAGTGCTTAAGCTCCTCTGTCTTATCGGCGGTCACATACTCCTCTAAGACTTCTCTGTAGAAGTCCTCGTCATCCATACAATATGACATTCCCAGTTCAACATCTATTCCTTCAAGTTTTTCTAACATATCATCACCAATTGGCACGTACACATTTTATCTACTTTATAATATCATCTTTTTTCTGTCAATTCAATAAAAGTCAGAAAAGGAGCGTCACAATGGACATTTGCGGTCTTTAATTTATTCACAGATGAATCTTTGGTCAGTTCCTATAATCCATAGTCGTACATTAATAGACCAGTTCTCTGGTTGAAGCAATCGCTTCTTCAGGCTGGTTTTTTACCGCTATCTGAAATTCATCTTCATATATCAGTTCACCCGGTATCTCGTCGCACTCCGATATGAAGAGTTTTACACCGTACTTTTTGCACATCTTTCGATAGAATACCATCTGATCCCATATCTCTTCAGATTTTTCACAATTCTTAAACCACGTAATGGCTTTTTGGGGATTGTTCTTTTCATAATACGGCGGCACAGGCAGAACCTTTTCAAAGTATTCTCTGTTTATCCAGTACTCTCTTTCTTCTTCATCTGAAAGGATCCCGCTGTCTACAAGTTTCCATACGGCTGTGAATATTCCTCTCGGCTGCTTCGTTATATACGCAATATCGGCTGTGTGTATTCTATAGTATTTCATGGCCTTGCCCAGTCATTTTAGAAATCTTATCTCTTTTTTCTCATCATCAGAAAGATCGTCAATGAATATGCAGTACTCATTCGGACAGCCTCCGACAAATGTCATATGCTCCATGTTTATCTGCGACGGATCGGTTATCCATAAGACCTCTTTTCCATGAAAATCAGGGACATATCTTAATAATTCATTCTTATATACTGCATTCATCGATAATCCTTATACTGAAATTTTAATTATTTGTCATCTAAAAAAGATCGCAGCTCAGGTAATCTTCTTTCTGCCTCATTTCGTCCCAGCTTGTATACTCTTTCCAGTTCACTTGGATCGTTTTCTGTGCGACTTATCCCCAGTGCCTGTGGTGGCCTTATTACGAAACTGGTCTTATTATTCTCTCTGTCTTTAATCTCCTCCATCTGGTGATTATACATTTCACACCTGTTAAACATTGCTTTCGCAGCGACAGGATATTTGAAGAGAGCTAATCGTGCCATATATGACTCAAGCCCTCTTTTCCTTATGTAACCGTCCGGCTTGGTAAGTATGATCACATTTCGATTATATCCAAGATTTTCCATGTATTCATAAGGGACGGAATCCGAAATGCCTCCATCCAGCAACAGATGCCCGTCGACCACAACAGGCCTGGATACCATAGGCATCGACGCGCTGGCCTGCATCCACTTGATGTCATTATCTTTTCCGTCAAAACATTTATGATATACGCATTTACCGGTCATTATATTGGTAGCTCCTACATAGAATTCCATCGGATTATTCTTAAATGTCTCACTATCAAACAGATCAAGCTTTTGAGGGAGCTCATGATAGCAGAATTCCTCTCCGTACAGATTGCCGGTTTTGATCAATGATCTCATACTGCAGTATCTCTTGTCATTGCAATACTTCTTGTTATACCTTATTGCTCTTCCGATCTGTTTTGATTTGATATTGCATCCGAATACCGCTCCTGCCGATATTCCTATTGCACCGTCAAATACAATATTGTTTTCCATAAAGACGTCTATTACTCCGCATGTAAACATGCCGAGCATGGCTCCGCCTTCCATTATCAATCCCTTTTTTATTATTTCAGCCAAAACTACTCTCCCTTATATAAGTTTATGTCTCAATAAGCATGTCCTTTATGCATCTTTCGATAAATGGTGCCCACCATTTGCTGTATCCTTCGATAGTTGGATGGATAGGATCACTCATGTATCTTTTGTAATCGTCGTCGCTTACCGCGTTAAACGAAGGTTCATCCCACAGGTTTATTACTTTGATATCCCACTTGTCAGCGATTTTGATAAGCAGTTTTACCATCTTTGCATAATGCTCTGATTCATATCTGGTTCCGGTATAGAAAGCGATCGGACATTTCCATTTTTTTGCAGCATAAGCAATAATATATTCTATTGCCCCCGCAATCGTATTTACATCAAATGAATCCATGTCCTTTTCTTTTTCCACTTCTCCGAGGGGATTATGATATGTTGCATCATTGGTGGAAAGCTGACATATAAAAAGATCTGCTCTGTCAGACTTTATCTTCCTTAACCTGGATACATATGAACTGTCATCCTCATCCACAAGAGTGGTGCCTGAAACAGCTTCCTTGATCATTTCATATCCGTTCTTTTCACATATAATATCTGCAAACGAGATTCCGTTTGCCGCCGAACCATATGTTACAGAAGAACCGAGAAACACTATTCTCTTACCCATAGATCTATTTCCTATTCTGGACCTTAATGTATATCTTTGTCCTTATATGATAAATGCATCAAAACTGCTACTGTCACATATTTATCCTGTCACAGTTTAATCACATAAAAGTGTGGCGACTCCTATATCGTATACATTTATCTTATTGCCGAACACTTCAGCCTGTTTAGCGCTTATCTCGCATTTTTCAACTCTTTGAGCACCTTCTATGAGCTTATCCACAATGGAAATATCAAGAGGATATGTTCCATGGCACGGATATATCCGTGATATATTATCCTTAAATTCAAGCAGTCTCTTAAGACTTAAGATATACGCACTAAGATCTCTCATCGGTCCGAACATGAATATCCTTCCGTCCTGTATCGGATCACCGCTAAACAGCATGCCGCTTCTCTTATCAAGAAGTGCCGTGCTTCCCGGTGTATGTCCCGGCAAAGCTATGGCTAGAAGTTCTCTTTCTCCCAGATCAATAATATCACCGTCATATACGGGCAGAATACTCTGTGATGAATACGGTTTGCTGTAATTGATAAGTTCCGCAGGATTCATCAGTATTTCATCAAATTCGTCATTGCTTCCGATATGATCCGGATCTGTATGTGTGTTGAACAGCTTTATTTCCTTATCAGTTATCAGGCCGGCAAGTTCCTTTGCATTCCCAACCTGCATCCCGCTGTCAACTAAAAGCGCATACTCCTTCCCGATAAGAAGAAAGAATCTCACGCCTGCGTCCTCATACAGATATGTATTATCATCAATCTTTATCCATTCCATTATTTAAGTTCTGCTCCATCCCTAAATGCGTTTCCTGCCTTATTGCCAAATCCCCAGTATGCGTTATTGCATGGATCAAATATTATAGGTCTAAGTTTCTTAGGATCAACGTTTCCATCAGATATAACGCTCTCATCGGCACTTACATTTACTATCTCACCGATAAGAATACCATCATTAAAGCTCTTCACTCTGCATTCCAATGCCATCGGAAGTTCATCTATAAGCGGTGCATCCACAAATTCGCTTTTTGTAGCATGAAATCCGGCTTTTGAAAACTTATCAGGCACATCATTAGCCGATACGATTCCCACATAGTCACATGCCTTCATGAATTCCTCGGTCGCCATGCTGACTGTAAATGCCTTTCTTTTCATGAAGTTTTGCGTTGTCTTATGCTCAGACAAGCTTATAGTGATCTCTTTGTAATCGGTTGTGATCCCCCATGCGGCATTCATTGCATTAGGAACTTCGTTCTCGTCATATGTTCCGATTATCAGTACCGGTTGCGGCAGCATCAGCGGTTTTGCTCCAAAGTTTGTTCTTCCCATTTAAATCCTCCTCTCATAAACCTCGGGATCATAACTGCATCCCGATTTTCGTGCCTGTGACATCTGATTCTTGCGCTCTATATGATATGTTTTTCCATCCTTAACAAACACAGCGCCTGTCTGCTTAAAGAAAAACGGTGTTTTCTGGCGAATACACTGGGCCCGAACATTCATTATCCAGTCATAATCGCAAGGTCTCGCATTTTGTCCGGATTCTCCTCCACAGGTCACATGCTCTATCAGACCTGTCTTTAAATATTTCTCAATATTTAGATCAGTAAGCATCGGTTCCGATACGATCTGTCGGTGTTTGATCGGAAGTGATAAGAGTATTGGGAGTCGTACATCCGCCCTCTCCTGATCCTCGCACGTTGAACAGATAGTCACATTATCCCAGCCGTCTTTCCAGTCAGAAGGCAAACATTCGTTGAATCGATCTATTCTTTTTGTGATGATATGAAAACTTAGATCCTTTCTTTGTCTAATCATATCCCAGCAGCCTTCTCTCCATTCATCAGCTGCATCCAGAAAGAAATCCGAGGTCATGCATGTGTATACTACCTCATCACTTTTAAGTTTGTATTCACCCTGTCTGTTCTTTTTAAGCACAAGATCATAGTCACCTGTCTTTGTTACTATAGATGCATCTTTTCCTATGCTCTCATCCCTTCTGTATACATAGCAGTTCAAACATCCCGGACTGATCTTATGACACCCGTGCCAGGGATTCCATATAGCCATAAATCTCCTCTGTGATTTCTTTTTATAAGATCTTTTGTTGATCATTATGAAGAAACATCTGAATACGCCATCATATAGAAACAATTATACCAAAGAAAGACTCATGTGTATTGGATTTAATCGCTTGTTTTAAAATATTTTCATAAAAAATAAGACTGCACATTTATAATGCACAGTCTTATGTATTAATGATGATTCTTATTTATCCTCTGAAGACATATGTCTAAAGCGGTCTTCTATGCCATTCGTATTCCGGATGCCTTAAATAATATTCCGCCTTGCTCTTGTACATTCTGGCATCCTTAGCTGAACAGGTTGGTCATAAATCTACTTCTACAACCTCAAATAATTATTCTTTTGAACTGAAATCCGAAAAGGAGAACCAGGAAATGATAGTAAAAGCACTATCATCACCTAGTGTACCCAAAGTGTACCCAGAAATTGCGTCTTAGAAATGGTGTCTGAGATTCGCAAATACTCTATTTTAGGGGATTTGTGGCACCTGTTGGTTGTTACGTGAGGGGGGCAGTGTTTTTAGCATAATGCTAGTATTTAGCGCAAAATCGTTGCTCAAATTTCTGAGTCCCCAAAAAGTACCCAAAAACAACGGATTTTCTGGTAAATGAAAAAATCTGCAAACCACTGTAATTAGAGGATTTGCAGACCTTTCAACTAGTAGCGAGAGGGGGATTTGAACCCTCGACACTGCGGGTATGAACCGCATGCTCTAGCCAACTGAGCTATCTCGCCATATGGGACCTATAGGGCTCGAACCTATGACCCTCTGCTTGTAAGGCAGATGCTCTCCCAGCTGAGCTAAGATCCCTTGAACTTCCTGTCGGATTTTTCAAATCCGACTATGCTAGTATATAAAAATGAAGTTCTTTTGTCAATATAAATTTCTTAATTCTTAAGCAATCTTGCTCTTTGCAAGTTCTGCAAGTGTAGCAAAACCTTCAGCATCGTTAACTGCCATCTCAGCAAGCATCTTTCTGTTGATATCAACATTTGCAAGCTTAAGACCATGCATGAACTGGCTGTATGATATGCCATTCATACGTGCTGCAGCATTGATACGTGCGATCCAGAGCTGTCTGAACTGACGCTTTCTCTCTTTCCTGCCTGCATAAGCGCTTGCAAGTGCACGCATAACTGACTGTTTAGCAACTCTGTACTGATTAGATCTTGCGCCTCTGTATCCCTTTGCAAGCTTTAATACGCGATTATGTTTCTTTCTGGCGTTCATGCCGCCCTTAATTCTTGCCATTTCTCTCTCCTCCTAATCAATCAACCCAAGCATCTTACAAATATGGTAAGATCTTCTTCATATTC